>JBIKKP010000019.1:0-29451 GCA_044360285.1 Rickettsiales bacterium | reverse complement strand
TGGCTTAATGGTTGGACTTGGCGAAACGAAAGAGCAGGTGCTGCAAGTTATGGATGACATGCGTTGCGCCAATATCGATTTCTTAACAATTGGTCAATATCTGCGCCCAACGCTGCGCCATGCGCCGGTTGATCGTTATGTTCATCCAGACGAATTCGAATTTTACAAAAAAGCGGCTTACAACAAAGGATTTTTGATGGTTTCTTCATCTCCGCTTACACGCTCTTCTTATCACGCTGGGGATGATTTTGAAAAAATGCGTGCGCAGCGAAATTCGCAATTACTTGCCAAGAAAAATTAATTAAGTTTTTGCGCTTTTTAGAGCATCACTTCTGAGAGAGTTTTTTTGCGCAATCTCTTGATTTGCCGTTCAAATTTCTTCGCAGAATTTCCTTTTCGAAGCATCTGCTTTTTTCATCGTGGTGTGATGGCATAAATATCGTTGACAAGAATTTCCCCTCTTACGAAATCGTCTTATGCTTTTTTTTAGCTAAAAAATTGTGTCATTCTTCTATAAATAAAAACGAGGTTTTTTTATGTCATTATTGCGTCAGCTTTCCGTTCTATCTCTAAGTTTGTTGCTTCTAGCAAGCTGCAACGAGAAATCAGATTCGGCAACTTCTACACCACCTGCTTCTTCCACTCCTTGTCTAGATATTCTAAACAAGCAATTGTCAGCAACAACTTACGCCGCTGGCTTATATAACGCTGGTGAAACAAGTATTAACCAGTGGATGATTGCTTACGCGACTCCTGATCATAGCCAGTTGCAGCAAATTATGACAAATATCGAGAATTCTCTCGGCTTAGGTTCTGTGGCTGGAGGCGTTGCTTTTGGTTATGGAATAGACTCTCTTGAAATTTGCTCAAGCTCAGTTGTGAATAGCGATAAAATCAGCAGTTTGTCTGAAAAAGTTGCGGCTAAAAAAGCTAAAGCAAAAACTCTTTCTGCTGCTGCACCGACCGATGCTTGCACTACTCTAGTTGGAAATTTATCTTCTAAATCTACTGCGGTTACTGCCTCTTTGAACACATTGGAATCTAGCCTTAAAAACGCTATTTCTGTAGCTTCTGACCCAGCGAAAGTTAAAGCTGCGGCTGAAGCGGTGTTTATTGATTCAACTCTTTTGATGGAAAAGCTCGGTTCTTTAGCTGACTTCGTTGATGCAAACAAACCAGCTCTAAAAACCTGCAGCACTGCATCTGCTGCTAAAGCTGCAAAATAATAGCTTAATTAGCTAAGTTTTGAGTTCTTCCCAAATTGATTTCACCATCAATCAATTTGGGAGTACTTCGTTGTGTTGAGATGTTTTTTTAAGGAATTTTGATTCCTTCCTATGCTGTTTTCTAGATGGCAATCTTTTCTAGAACTTCTTTTGTTTCTCCACTTTCAATCATTGATTTTGCTAGCTCCAACCCATCTTCAATTTTTTCTACCTTGCCAGCAAGCTTGAAAGCGAAGGCCGCATTCAGGGTGACAATATCAAAATAAGCAGATTTTTCCCCATCAAGCAAAGCGAGTAGTTTTTGTGCATTATGCTGTGGAGTTGCTCCAGATAAGGCTGAGAGCGGAACTTTTTTTAGGCCAAATTTCTCTGGGTTAATTATCTGTTCATCAAAAATTTTTCCATTTTCAACGCGAAGAAGCAGTGAATCAGCGCAGAGCGAAATTTCATCCATGCCGTCAAGCCCGTGCACAATGTAAGCAGAATTTTTTTGATCTTGCGCCAACACTTCTGCCATTTTTTTCATCACATCTTTTTTTGCTGTGCCAATAAGCTGGAATCTTGTGTTTGCTGGGTTTAAGAGCGGTCCAAGAAAATTAAAAATTGTTGGAACGCCAAGATTCTTACGAATTTCTGCAACATTTTTTAGCGCTTCGTGGAAGTAGGGCGCGAAGAGAAAACAGAGTTTTTTTTCAGCGAGATTTTTTTCAATTTCCGAAATTTCTGAAGAAAATTTTACACCAAGTTCCAAGAAAATATCCGCTGAGCCAGAGCTGGATGACATTGCTTTGTTGCCATGTTTTGCAACCGGAATTCCCGCAGCAGCGATCACAAAACAAACGGCGGTGGAAATGTTTAAAGTTCTAAGTCCATCACCGCCAGTTCCGCAAACGTCAATTGAATTTCTTGGCGCAGAAATTTTTTTCATGCGCTGTTTTAGTGCAGCAGCCGCGCCAATGAATGCCTGGCTTGGCAGGTTTTGCGAATTTAGTTCGAGGAGAAATTTTTTGACATCATTCGCAGCAATTTTTCCGTCGATTATTTCGTTAAAAATTTTTTCGTAATTTGCTGCGGTTAGCATTTTAGTGGCTGTTTTAAAATTAAGTCCGTCTTCACTTCAAACTCATCATCATTACAACCTCGTCATCCTTGAAGCCAAAGGCTTCGAGGATCTTGTTTTGTTCAACGCTAAAACTCACGAGATCCTCGGATGCTTTGCATCCAAGGATGACGAGAAAGAGGGATGACGGTTGAGGTCAAATCTCGCTTAGAAAATTTTTGATAATTTCGTGACCAAATTCAGAAGCAATCGACTCGGGGTGAAATTGTACGCCAAAAATTTTATATTTTTTGTGGGCAATTCCCATGATTATGCCATCAGCTGTGGAAGCAGTGATTTCAAGGTCTGATGGGCAAGTTTCTCTTTCAATTATCAATGAGTGATAACGTGTTGCTTTGATTGGCGAGGGTAAATTTTTGAAGAGATTTTTTTTCTCGTGAAAAACTTCGCTGACTTTTCCATGCATTGGATAAGTTGTCACAACCTTGCCACCAAAGGCTTGACCAATTGCTTGATGGCCCAGACAAACGCCAAAAATTGGATAAATTCCTTTCAGCTTTTCAATCACTTCCAAACAAATTCCCGCTTCATTTGGAGTGCAGGGACCAGGGGAGAGCACGATTGCGCGCGGGTTCAGCTTTTTTATTTCATCAATTGAAATCTCGTCATTTCTTTTCACCAAAACTTCTTTTTCACCGGCTTGAATCAAGTAGTGGTAGAGGTTGTAGGTAAAACTGTCGTAGTTATCGATGAGCAGAATCATTTTTTATTTTTTTGGTAAACCTCGCGCAGCCCTTCCAGCGTAAGGTCGCTTTCATGATGCATGTCGCTTAATTTTTCTTTGAAAATTTCTGCCAAGCCACCGGTGATGATGTGAGTTGTTTTGCAACCAAGCTCTTCTTCGATGCGCTTAACCATGCCTTCAATCATTGAAATGTAGCCAAAATAAACTCCTGAATTCATTGCTTCGGTGGTGTTTTTGCCGATGACATTTTTTTGCGGTTTTACCGAAATTTTCGGCAGCTGCGCGGTCATGTCGTGCAAGGCTTTAAGAGATAAATTGATGCCCGGTGCAATTACGCCGCCAAGATATTCGCCGTCTTTTCCAACTATGTCGAAAGTTGTCGCGGTGCCAAAATCGATAATAATTAAATTTTCGCCGAATTTTTTATATCCAGCAAGTGCGTTGATTAAGCGATCATGGCCGATTTCATTTTTATTTTTGAGCCGACATTTCACGCCAATATCGACATTTTTTGTGCCCAGTATGATGGTTTCTTTAGTGACTTCTTCGCTCAAAAACTTTTTTACCGCTTCAAAAATTATGCCCGTAAGCATTGGCACAACTGACGCGATGACGCATCCGTCAATTTTTAAGCAATCGAATTTTTCATTCAAAAAAAGTTCAATAATATCAACGGCGTAATCGTCGGGCGATCTTTTTAGATTGCTGACCAAACGCCATTTATGCGTCAGCTGCTTGCCGTCAAACAGGCCAATCGTGATGTTGGTATTACCGATGTCGAAGGTGAGAAGCATCGCGCTATTTGCTCAATTTTTTGCAGGATGCGGCGATTCGCTCCATGGCATTTTTGAGGAATTCGTTTGATGCGGCGTAGGAGATTCGAAAAAATCCTGGCGCACCAAAAGCAACGCCTGGAACCACGGCCACCAAGGCGTCTTCCAGTAAGTAAGTTGCAAAATCGCTGTCATTTTCAATCACTTTTCCAGCTAAAGTTTTTCTGCCGTAAAGTCCTTGGCAGGAAGGAAAGACATAGAACGCGCCGTTTGGAGTGTTGCAATTTATGCCATCAATTTCGTTGAGCATTTTTACGACCATATTGCGGCGCTCTTCGAAAACTTTTTTGCTTTCGTGAATGTAGGTTTGTGGACCATTCAGCGCTTCCACTGCAGCAGCTTGCGAAATTGAAACTGGGCTGGAGGTGCTTTGCGATTGAATCATCGACATTGCCTTGATCAATTTTTCTTCGCCAGCGCCATAGCCAATGCGAAATCCAGTCATTGAGTAAGCCTTAGAAACGCCGTTAATCACCAAGGTGCGTTCTTTTAGTTTTGGCTCAACTTGTGCGATGGTGAAAAATTTGAATCCTTCAAAAACCAGATGTTCGTAGATGTCATCTGACATGATGTGAACGTGAGGATGCTTCAACAAAACTTCTGCTAAAGATTTTAGCTCGGCCTCGCTGTAGCATGCACCCGTTGGGTTGCTTGGAGAATTTAAAATTAGCCATTTTGTTTTTGGCGTGATTGCTGCTGCAAGTGCGCTTGCAGAAATTTTGAAATTATTTTCTGCCGATGAATCAACAATCACCGGTTTCCCCCCGGCAAGCAAAACCATGTCTGGATAAGAAACCCAGAAAGGCGCTGGAATAATTACTTCATCTTCAGCGTTTAGTGTGGCAACAAGTGCATTGTAAATAACTTGCTTTGCACCAGTAGAGACAAGGATTTGCGATGGTTTATATTCAAGAGAATTTTCGCGTTTGAATTTTTCTGCCACCGCTTTTTTAAGTGCTGCAGTTCCATCAACTGCGGTATATTTTGTGTCGCCTTTCGCCAGTGCAACAACAACAGCATCTTTGATATTTTGCGGTGTGTCGAAGTCTGGCTCGCCCATGCTTAAGCCAATAATATCTTTGCCGGCAGCCTTTAATTCAGCGGCTTTCATCGAAATTGCGATGGTTGGCGATGCTTTAATGTTTGAAAGTGAAGAGGCGAGAAATGACATATTTGGTTGTTTTATTAAAGTATCCGTCATCCTTGAAACCAAGGGTTTCGAGGATCTTTTTTTGTTCATCGCTAAAACGTACGAGATCCTCGAATTGTTTCGCAATTCAAGGATGACGATGGTCAAGAGATTCGGTTTTGCGACGAATGCCGCGTTGACTTTTTTTGGGGGCGCGCGTTTTATGCGCAAACTTGCTCTTGTCAATTATTTCCTCCCTAAAAATTAACCGAAAATAATTCGAAAAAATGTCCGGCACAATTGGCACCGACCCTCTATTTTTGGGCCTCACCAGACCCCCGCTTCTGTTTGGAGTGAGCTATACTTTTGCTGCATTAAATTGCATCATTTCACTGCTTGCTTTCGTTCTGACTTCAAAATTTTTCTACCTTTTGGTCATGCTGCCTGGATTGCATGCGGTTGCCTGGTTTATTTGTTTAAAAGAACCACGCGCAATTGAACTTTTTATTGCCAGAACGTCGAAATGTAATGTGTGTCGCAACCGCATGTATCATAGCGGCACCAATTCATACGACGTTTATTAGTTTTTTCACCCTCACCCCAGCCCTCTCCCATCAAGGGAGAGGGAGCTTTAATCGAGCTCGGACAAACTCCCTCTCCCTTGAGGGGAGAGGGCTGGGGTGAGGGTGACCTTTTTACAGTTTTAACTTCAGTCGGGTTTTGCCCGATTTTTTATTTTTTAGAAATGCATAAATATCGTACGCATAATTGCGCTGAGCTCAACAAATCTAATGTTGGAACCAAGGTGAAGCTTTCTGGCTGGGTTCATTCAAAACGTGATCACGGGTCGCTTATTTTTATTGATTTGCGCGACCATTTTGGAATTACGCAGTTGGTGATTGATCAGCAAAATACCAAGCTAAATCTCGACCAGCTTGCTTCAATTAAGTTGGAATCTGTTGTTACTGTGATTGGCGAAGTGAAGGCGCGTGCATCTGAAGTTGTTAATCCAAATCTGGTCACTGGTGAAATTGAAGTACGAATTGATGAGTTAAATGTTGAATCCGCTGCCGAACAAATTCCCTTCCAAATCAACTCTGACGAGGCTTCGTCTGAAGAACTTCGCCTAAAATATCGCTTCCTCGATCTTCGTCGCGACAAAGTTCACAAAAACATAATCCTGCGCAGCAAGGTGATTTCAAGCATCCGCGAGGAAATGACCAAGCAGGGATTTTTGGAAATTCAAACGCCAATCCTTACCGCATCAAGCCCAGAGGGAGCTCGCGATTATTTGGTTCCAGCTCGTCTTCACCCAGGAAAATTTTACGCGCTGCCGCAAGCGCCACAGCAGTTCAAACAGCTTTTGATGGTTGCTGGTTTCAACCGCTATTTCCAAATCGCGCCATGTTTTCGCGATGAAGATTTGCGGGCAGATCGCTCGCCAGAATTTTATCAGCTCGATATGGAAATGAGTTTCGTCACGCAAGAAGACGTGTTTGACGCAATTGAGCCGGTTCTCAAAAATATCTTCAAAAAATTCGGCACAAAAAAAACTTCCGACGAAAAATTTGTGCATATCGCTTATGACGAAGCGATGCTCAAATACGGCATCGACAAGCCAGATTTGCGTAATCCAATTTTAATTTCGGACGCCACAGAAATTTTCCGCGGTTCAGATTTTTCAATTTTTGCCAAGCAAATTGAGCAAGGCGCCACAATTCGCGCCATTCCAGCACCAAAATGCGCAGCGCAGCCGCGTTCGTTTTTTGATAAAATGATCGAATTCGCGCAAAGCTTTGGTGCGAAGGGTTTGGCGTATATTGGTTTTGACGAAGCTGGTGAAGCGAAGGGGCCAATTGCGAAATTCTTGTCGGCAGAAAAATTGGCCGAGCTGAAAAAATCTGCCGGTTTACAAAATGGTGACGCGGTATTTTTCTCGTGCGGAAAAACCTCGGAAGCCGCTAAAATCGCCGGTCAAGTTCGTATAAAACTTGGCAATGATTTGGGGCTAATTGATGAATCAATCTACAAATTCTGCTGGATCGTCGATTTCCCAATGTATGAATTAAACGAAGAAACTGGAAAAGTTGATTTCTCACACAATCCATTCTCAATGCCACAAGGTGGCCTTGAAGCCTTGAATTCACAGGATCCGCTCACCATCAAAGCTTTCCAATATGACATCGTTTGCAACGGCGTGGAATTGTCGAGCGGTGCAATTCGAAACCACAAACCAGAAATCATGTATCGCGCTTTCGAGCTTGCTGGTTATGGCCGCGAGGTTGTTGAAAAACAATTCGGCGCAATGCTTAACGCCTTCAAATTCGGCGCGCCGCCGCACGGTGGCTTGGCTCCAGGAATTGATCGTATTGTGATGCTTTTGGCCGATGAACCAAATATCCGCGAAGTAATTCCATTCCCAATGAATGGCCGCGCGCAAGATTTGATGATGAACGCCCCGGCAATAGTTTCAGAACGTCAATTAAAAGAGTTGAATCTGGAGATGAATAAAAAGGCCAAAGAAGCTATAAAGGTTGATGTTGGTAGTGCTGATAACGATTCAAAGGAAAGATATATTAACGAAGTCTTACAGCGTAATTGGTCTAGGTCGTTGAAGGATATGAATCAGTTGTTGGAAGTAATTAATAACACCAGATCAGAAATAGATAAAGCTCCTGCTATAACTGATCTTTGGATTAGTGGTGATGCAAGTTTTTGTAAAATTTCGTACGCATCCAGAAAGAAAGAAATTTTCTCTTCTCTTAATAGCTACACGATAGAAGAGGAGTATGTTTTGTTGAGCCAAGAGCGGAGTATTCTGATTTCTAACATTCATAATCAGCCTTATTCGAAATTAATTCTTCGGATAGCGGAAAAATTAAAAAATGTTTAGAAGAAAGTCGTAAACAGAATCGAAAATATAAAATTGAATAAGGAGTAATCATGGCAGTAGCTCTACCCATAAATAAAATGTCCGCCTCTGAAAAAATTCACGCCATCGAATTGCTCTGGGACAGCTTGTGTCATGGCAAAAAAGAGATCGTTTCTCCATCTTGGCATGGAGAAGTTTTAGCGCATCGAGAAGCTTTGGTGAAAAGCGGCGCAGAGACATTTGAAGATTGGAACAAAGCAAAATCTGACATCATCAAGCGGACTAATGAAAATAAAAATTCTTAGCTCTGCCAAGCGCGATTTAACTGATGGTTACGATTTCTATGAAAGCCAACTAGCAGGACTTGGTTCATATTTTTTAGACTCTCTTTTCTCTGACATCGAATCGCTTCTGATCACTGCGGGAGTCCATTCGATCCATTTCAAATATCACAGATTACTTTCCAAAAGATTCCCATTCGCCGTTTATTATCGCTGCGAAAAAAACTTGATAAAAGTTTACGCTGTTCTTGATTGCCGCCGCAATCCGCTATGGGTAAGAAAAAAACTAAATTAAACATGAACCAAGAATTCCAAAAGCGTCTCGCAACCTATGTCGCTGCTGTAAAAGATCGTGGCTCGCACATGCTTGGTTATCCAATTTCGCAGGATTTCGATTATTCTGAACTTTATCCGCTTCTGGCTTATCCACTCAACAATCTCGGCGATCCGCTGGTGGAATCGACTTACGATTTAAACTCGCGTTCAATTGAGCGTGAAGTGGTGCAATTTTTCTGCGATTTGTTCAAAGCGCCGAAAGATAATTCTTGGGGATATGTGACAAATGGCGGCTCGGAAGGAAATCTCTACGGGCTTTACGTGGCGCGCGAGGTCTATGTTCAAGGCATCGTTTATTATTCCGAGCACACGCATTATTCGGTGCAAAAAAACATCAGTTTGCTTGGCATGCCAAGCATTATGATTCGCTCACGCGACAATGGCGAAATTGATTATGACGATCTCAAAGATGCGCTGCACATGCATCGCGATCGTCCGGCGATAATCGTTGCAAACATTGGCACGACAATGACCGAGGCCAAAGATGACATCACGAAAATTAAGCAAGTTTTGAAAAATTCTGCGATTCGTAATTACTACATTCACTGCGACGCGGCACTTGCCGGCACTTATCTGGCGCTGCTTGAGAAGAGTCCGGGTTTTGATTTTTCTTTTGGGGCTGACTCAATTGCGATTTCTGGTCACAAGTTTATTGGCTCCCCAATTCCTTGCGGCGTGGTGCTGGTGAAGAAAAATTACAAAGATCGCATTGGCAAAGTAATTCCCTACATCGGCACCGCCGACACAACAATCACCGGCTCGCGCAACGGTCACGCGCCGGTATTTTTGTGGTACGCAATTAACCGCTTTGGTCGTGAAGGCCTGAAAGCGCGCGCTTTGGCCAGTCTTGAGTTGGCGCAATATCTCACCGAAAAATTGAAGGAAATTGGTGTTGATGCTTGGCGCAACGAAAATGCAATCACCGTTGTTTTCCCGCAAATTTCTGACGAACTTTGCACCAAGTGGCAGTTGGCTTCTGACTCTGGCAGAACGCATATTATCTGCATGCCTGGCGTCACGAAAGAGAAGATTGATGAGTTTTTAAAGGATTTAAAAAATGCCTAAAACAGCGCAAAACTTAGCCAATCTTCATGACGCAATTTCTGCAAATAGTTTACCAAGAATAAAAAATATTTTAGAAAAAAACGGAAAGGGACTGCTGAATTTAAAAGATCACCGTGGTTGTGCAGCAAGTCATTGCGCCGCTTTAAAAGATGTCAGAAGAGAGGTCGTTGCTTTCCTAGTTGCAGAAGGTGCGAGTTTTGATATTCCTAATAATCTTGGACAAACTGCGCGCTCAATTGCGAGTCAGCGTATAAAAATTTTTTTATCCAAGCCTTTGGAAACGCAGAAAGCAGAGGCTTCATTAGCGGTTTCAAGATTAGTAACGGCAAGATCTACTTCAAAAGCTGCTGCCGAAGATTCTTCAAGAGCTATTCCAAAAACATCATCAGCTGAAGTTGCTGCAGGGGTTTATTTAAGAGAAAGTGCCAGCATGGCGGTGTCTCGAAAGAAAAAAGTTGTAACAACAAGAGTCGCAAAACCAACAATTCCGCCGTTGGGGAAAAGAACAGAACCTATTTTTTCTGCGCCGCCTGTGAAAGAAGCATCACAACCAAAACCTGTAACCAAGTTAAGAAAATCATCTGCTACAAAAGTTATTAAAAGAAAGGCGGTAAAGCCAATTATAGCTAAGGTTCTAGTTGACACAGTCTCTGCAATTGAGGGAGAGGCGCATGATCAACAGCAAACCAATAAACCCGGTTTTGAAGATTATAAAACATTAAAATTGCAAAGGTTACGACGAGATTCTTCTAAAGAAAAAATTATCAAATCTTTTTCAGATCAAGTCGAAGAAAACTCTGCTGTAATAGAAGAGGAGGTGGCTGTCTCCTTGGCTTCTTCGAGATTGCCTCATAAAGATCAATCGCATTTTAAACAACCAGCTAACTCATTAAAGCCAAAAGCTGAAGCTAAAGCGGTCAGAGCAACAGACGTAACGCGTCCAAAATAAATTTTAACCTAATGGGGATTTATGGTTAATTTGTTAGGTAACCTCCAACAAAACCAATTCCTCGGACAATTCGAATAAATGCAAAAAGACTTTTATTTAACCAAAAAGCTTCCTCCCTACATCTTCGCCGCAATCTACGAACTCAAGCAGCAAGCAGCTGCGCGCGGTTTGGAAGTAATTGATTTTGGCATGGGAAATCCAGACTCAGCGCCGCCACAGCATGTGATGGAGCGGCTTGCGGAACTTTCACGCGATCCAAAACTTTTTGGATATTCGGTTACTGGCGGCATCGAAGTTTTGAAAAAATCTCTTTGCGCTTATTACAAAAGACGCTTCAACGTTGAGCTTGATTATTCATCGGAAAGCCTTGTCACCATTGGCGCAAAAGAGGGAATTGCTTCACTTGCCAACGCAATTTCGGACGATGAAAATTACATCTGCATTCCGTCACCTTCTTATCCAATTCACACTTTTGGCTTCGTAATTTCGAACGCAAAAACGCATCACATTGATGCAATCACCGCTGCAGATTTTTTGGCGAAATTTAAGCAACATGTTGAGGAATCACTTCCCCGTAAGCCGCAAGCAGTCATCGTTTCTTTTCCATGCAATCCAACCACAGAAATCGCTGGTTTAGATTTTTACGAAGAGCTTGTCGCTTTTTGTCGCAAGCATGAAATCTACATAATTTCTGACATCGCTTACTGCGAATTATATTTTGATGAAAAAGACAAGCCGCATTCGATCCTAGAGGTTGAAGGCGCGAAGGAAGTGGCAATTGAATTTTCTTCGGTGTCAAAAAGTTATTCGATGGCGGGTTGCCGTGTTGGTTTTGCAGCGGGAAATAAGAATCTCATCGGCGCACTCTATAAAATAAAATCTTATCTCGACTACGGCTCGTTCAATCCGCTGCAAATTGTGGCGGCGGAAGCGTTGACGCAAAAGAGTGACGAATATCTAAAAAATCTGCGCGCACTTTACAAAACTCGCGGCGAATTTTTGGTAAATTTGCTTGAAACAGAATTGGGCTGGAGCGTTGAAAAACCAAAAGCCAGCATGTTTGTTTGGACAAAATTACCAAAAGAGTTTGCCCATCTTTCTTCTTTTGATTTCTGCAAAAAAATGATTGAGGAAGTTGGAGTTGCAATGTCGCCAGGAAGTTCTTTTGGCGCCAGCGGCGAAGGCTTCGTGCGTTTTTCACTAATTCATAACGAAGAAAATATGCGCAAAGCGGTAGCGAAAATGAAGACGGTTTTTTGATGATTAGTTTCAAAATTTTTACGCTTTTTCCTGAGCTATTTCCAGGACCACTTGCTGCTTCAATCACCGGCGCGGCGCTTGAAAAAAAATTATGGTCGCTTGAGGCAATAAACATTCGAAATTACGCAACCGACAAACATCAAACTGTTGATGATACTCCCTATGGTGGCGGGGCTGGAATGTTGATGAAAGCTGAAGTGATTGCGCAGGCAATTGAAAAAAATTTGCCAAAAAAAATAATTTATCTCTCACCGCGCGGCCGAGTTTTTAATCAAGAAATTGCCCGCGAATTTGCTCAAGAAGAAGAAATTGGAATCTTGTGCGGACGCTATGAAGGCGTGGATCAGCGCGTTTTAGATGAATTGCAAATTGAGGAAATTTCCATCGGCGATTATGTTTTATCGGGCGGTGAAGTTGCTGCTTTTGTTTTTATCGATGCGATTTTGCGCAATGTTGAAGGTGTGCTTGGAGCTGATGAATCGCTGCTTGAGGAATCTTTCGGCGCCAAAAAAAATCTAGAATTTCAAAATCTGCTTGAATATCCGCACTTCACCAAGCCGCAAGAATGGCGGGGCCGCAAGGTTCCAGAAGTTTTGCTCTCTGGACATCACAAAAAAATAAACGAATGGCGCAAGCAACAAGCGCTTGCGCTGACGCAAAAAATTCGGCCAGATCTTCTAACTAAAAGCTAAAACAGCAAATAATGCGCTTGGTCGCGCTGCTCACATGACGTATGATTTTGATTTGGCGCAGATGTGTTTAATTAGGAAAATTTTTGAGAAACAGAGGGAAGAAGGAATGGAAAGTAGAAGAGCGCTGAGATCAGCGGCGGCGCCGATGGTAGTAACAGGTGTTATTCCACCAGAAGCACCGCCGTTGCTCAGGTCAGCTGAGCCAAAAGCAACAAGGCGCTAGTTAGTGCCAAGATAAACCGTCACCGCACGACGATTTTTTGCCCAAGCTTCTTCATTGTGTGCGGTGTCAAGCGGCATAGTTTTTCCATAGCTCACAACCTTGATACGCGCTGCTGCAACGCCATTTGCTTCAAGGAATTTTTTAACCGCGGTGGCACGTTTTAGGCCAAGTTTGTGGTTATATTTTTCGCTGCCTCTTTCGTCGCAGTGGCCTTCAATTACGGCGTTTAATTTTTGGTCAGCCTGTAGAGCACTAACAACATTTTGGCTTAAAGTTTTTCCAGCTTTTTTGCTTAAATCTGCGCTGTTAAAAGCGAAATTAACGGTGACATTTTCTAGCGCATTTTGCACTGGCGCTGGATTCTCGAAATAATCTGAGGCTTGCTTTCTTTCTTTGGTGCTTGAGCAAGAAACGGCAAGCATTGAGAAAGCAAGCAGAACTAATGTTTTTTTAATCATAAAACCTCTTTGATAAATAAACTGGTAAATAAAGTTGAAAGACTTGGATGGCTACGAGGCCAATAAAATCGCTATTTTGGTAAAATTATGAAATCACAGCGTCAATTACAAATTGGTGAAAATATCAAACGTCTCATGTCAGAAATTTTTCTGCGCGAAGATATTTTAACCGTGCCGGGCAGCTATATCACGATCTTGGAGGCTGATGTCAGCCCCGATGCCAAGAACGTAAAAATTTACATCGATATTTTTGGTAATGATTCAATTCACGAAAAAATTACCAAAAAACTTAATGAATCGGCGCCTTATTTTCGTTTTAAACTCGCCAAAAAAGTCACGCTGCGCAGCGTGCCAGAAATTGTTTTTGTCCTTGATAAAACTCAAAATCGTGCTTTAAACCTTGAAGCGTTGATTGCTGCTGAAGGTGCTAAATTACAAGCTCCAAGCTCAAAAGGTAAACCAAGGAAAAATAAGTAATGACAAGTGCTGCAGTTAAGAAAATTTCAATTTTTGGATCAACTGGATCGATTGGAAAAAGCACAATTGAAGTAATCAAAAATGATCCAAAAAATTTTGAAATTGTTGCGCTAGTTGCAAAAAATGATGTTAAGGCTTTAGTCGCGCAAGCCTTGGCGCTCAAGCCCAAGGCGGTTGTAATTGAAAATGAAAAACATTTTTTAGAATTAAAAACCGCGCTAAAAAATCTGAAAAATTGTCAAATTTTGTGCGGCTCAAAAGCAATTATCGAAGTTGCAAAAATTAAATGTGACGTAGCGGTAATGGCAATTGTTGGAGCGGCTGGAATGTTGCCAGTGCTAACTGCAATCAATGCTGGATCGCATATCGCTTTGGCAAATAAAGAGTCGATGGTTTGCGCTGGTGAATTCATCAATCGCGCTGCAAGGGCAAAAAAAGTGCAAATTTTGCCAATTGATTCTGAGCATAATGCAATTTTTCAAATCTTTGAAAATGCTAACTTAGTAGCGATTTCTAATATCGTTCTAACTGCATCGGGCGGTCCATTTTTTTCAGGAAAATTCGATTTCAAAAAAATTACTGTTGAGCAAGCGCTGAAACATCCAAAATGGAAAATGGGTGCAAAAATTTCTATCGACTCGGCGACCATGATGAATAAAGGCCTGGAAGCAATCGAAGCTTTCCACCTTTTTCCAATTGCAAAAAATCAGATCGAAATTTTGGTGCATCCACAATCGATAATTCATGGCATGGTAAATTACCATGATGGTTCAAGCCTTGCCATGCTTAGCTTGCCAGACATGAAGGTGCCAATTTCTTACGCGCTTTCTTTTCCAAAAAGAATGAAAATTTCTCACCAGAATTTGGATTTGGCGAAAGTTGGAAAATTAGAATTTTTTGCTGCCGATGAAAAAAAATTCCCCGCGCTAAAAATTTGTCGCGAAGTGATGGAAGTTGATGGAAGTGCTCCAGCAGTGCTTAACGCTGCAAATGAAATTGCTGTTGCAAAATTTTTAGCCGGCGAAATTACTTTTGATAAAATCACCAAAATTGTTGCTAACACTCTCAACAAAATTCCCAACCAAAAACTTTCTTCAATTGATGAAGTAATTTCTCTCGACCAATTGGCCAGGGAAGTTGCTGCGTCACAACATTAAATAAAATTATGAATCCAGGCGGAATTAGTAGAACTATGAGAGCTGGAGCTGGAAGATTTTTATCAGCGGTATTTCCATCAGCGGCAGTTCCATCAGCACGTATAGCAACTCCACCAAAATTTGGTGCTGCTTTCCGAAGTTTAAGTATTGCCGATCTCTCCCTACTGAACAAAGAAGTATCGGGAGTTTTGGGTGTCAGAGCTTTTTCTACTGACTCTTCCAAGAAAGAAGTTGATCCACCTCTGTCAATCGTGAAAGATTCCGATAAGGAAACTAAACCACCTCTTTCACCAGAAGAATTAGCTCGGCGTGATCACGCTGCACAGGCTCTTTACATGATGTTTGTTCAGCTTCAAAGTCTAAATGACGGAATGCATATTGGTGGATCAAGGCAAGAAGTCGTTTTTGAATATTATCGTAATTACTTAGATTTTGAAAAATCATTGATTGGCAATGAGACGAAAGAGCCATTTTCAACATTAGATGACGGAACAAAAATTTTTATTGCTAATACAGAGCACGGACTGGCGATGGTAGCCAGGCTCAACCATAGAGTTATTGGTCGCATGTTTATTGGAGATGAATCGACCTCGGAAAAACATTTAAGCGTTTTATCTTCTCTTTCGGAAGCAGAACTAAAAGCTGCTGGAGTTGAAAAATCTCCAGAATTTATCACCAGCGAAATGTTGGTGGCGTACCGTTTGCACCTAGAAAAAACGGATCAGAAGAGTGTCATTGATAAATCGCTCAAGATTTCTTGTATCGGTGATTATCGCCATTTGGTTTATGCAATTGCCTATGGTCAGCCAAGTGTGATAAGAGAAAAAGATGGAAGTTTAAAAAGAGAAATTCCGCTAAGAAGTTTGCTTGATGGAGCGTTGGAAATCCTTGCTGGAAAAGAGATCAGGCGACCTGCAAAAGAAGATGCAATAGGTGTGGGCGACCTTCGTTTAAGCGATGATGCAATGGAACTCTACAGACGTCTCGAAGGCGACTCAAAAATCATTGACGAAGATAAAAAAGATATGTGGCGACCGGAGCAACCCGCAACAAAATCTGTCATAATGGTAGGCAAACCAACTAGAGTAGACAAAACAACTAGTCTTGTCAGCGGTTTCGAATATGACGAAGAAACGCCTCGGAGATAATAATGACAATCATCCAGCTCATCGCCCACAATTTTTTCTCCTTCGTTTTAATCATTTCGTTGATCGTTTTCGTTCACGAATTTGGTCATTTTTTTGTAGCGCGTTTGTGCGGCGTGAAGGTCGATGAATTTGCCCTAGGCTTTGGCCCAAAGCTATTTGGCTTTAAAGACAAAAAGGGAACTTTGTGGAAATTTTGCCTTTTACCTTTCGGTGGCTACGTCAAAATGCATGGCGATGCGAATGCGGCTTCGATGCCTGATTTTAAGCAGATTGCGAAGATGTCGGCATCAGAGAAAAAAATTTCTTTCATCGCTAAAAATGTTTATCAGCGCATGGCAATTGTGGTTGCAGGGCCGGTGGCAAATTTTCTTTTGGCGATTTTTATTCTGACAATTTTGTTTCGCATGAATGGCGCAACAACGGTGCTGCCAATAGTTGCTGATGTTTTGCCGCAAAGTGCAGCAGAAGAAAGCGGCTTTCAGAAAGGTGATGAGGTTCTTAAAATTGAGGGCAAGGAAGTTGATGAGTTTGCCCAAATCCAAGAATTTGTTTTAAATCCCTCTAAGCCAATTTTGCATTTTGAAGTTAAGCGCGGCGCGCAAATTATTTTTCTAGAAGCAGCGCCAAAAATTCAGGCACGTCAAGATATGTTTGGTGATGTTGTGCAGCTGAGAACCCTTGGGATTAGCACCAACGCAAGCTCTCACATTGATTTGAATTTACGCGAAAGTTTTGTGCGCGCGAACGCAGAAACTTACAGAGTGACTGTCGCAATTTTTAAAACTTTAGGCGAATTAATTGTTGGTTCGCGTTCGGTAAAAGAACTTGGCGGGCCGGTGAAAATTGCGCAATATTCTGGCAAAACTGTCGACATGGGAATCGCTGCGGTGTTGTGGTTTATGGCGCTGATTTCAATAAATTTAGGTGCGATGAACTTGCTGCCAATTCCGGTTTTGGATGGCGGTCATCTTTTTTACTACATCATCGAAGCTTTGCGCGGTAAGCCTCTATCGCATAAAGTTCAGCAGATTGGTTTTCGTTTTGGTCTTTCTGTTGTTTTGGCTTTAATGGTTTTTACAACAATTAATGACATAATAAATCTTTTAAAATGAAACCTTACGCACTCTTTCAACAAGCGGTTCGAACTTACGTTAGTTCTGCAAAAATGCCGACAATTTTAGCAGAATCTTTACGTAAAAGTTTTGATGATCTTGCGGCTTTAGGAAAATTCTCATCAGTTCCTTCGCAAAAAGCAGCTAACGCTTGGAGCAGAGGCGCAATCAGTAATTTAGAAGAGCAGGCCGCCGCTGGTTGCATTGCTTCACAAGAGCTTCTGACAGCGCTAGAGCGATTCAAAAATGATCCAGAAAATACTGCTTTGTTGATTGAGGGAGTTCCAACCGCAGGGCGAAAAGATGAAGTTTTTGCTAATCACGTGACAGCTGCTTTTGCTGATGCGCTTGATTTTAAACATTTCTCACAAGGAGAAGTGGTTAGTCCGCGTTTGATTGATAGTGATGAATATGCTGGTTCTGTTGCTCCGCATGTTGATCAGCCTTTGTCATTTCCGCAAATTGCACTTTTTTCTTTGACTTGCCTGACTTCAAAAAGTGAAGCCGAAACTTTTGTGATTGAAGCTGATAAGATTTATGCAGGGCTTTCCAAAGAAGCTCGCGAGGTTTTTGAAAAAGAGCGCTTTGCTTGTATCACAACAAGGCAAGATCAGTTTTTTAAGATTCTTGATCGCGGCAAGGATGGGGAAGTTCTTATCGACTTTGATTTCGATACTTCTGATTTGGTTTGTAAAAATGTTAGCGGTTTTCCGCATGCAAAAATCAATGATGCAATCAAAGAGCTTGTTAAGGTGATTCAAAACCTATATTTAAAAGATGATATTGAGAGGATAAAAATAACCGAAGGAACAATGCTTTTTGCCAAGAACCATCGAAGTTTGCATGGCAGAGAGTCTTTGATATCTGGCAATCCAGCGCAACGAGTTTTATCGCGGATGTATTTTGAAAAAGATGAGCCGAGCGCAGAATTGGAAACAGAAGCAAGCAAGATTGAAAAGGTGCTAAAAGGACCAGCAGCGAAAGAAGTTTTGATGTAGGGGAACTTTTGAATTCCTGCCGCTGTGGTGGGAATCAACCCGGTTTTGACCTCTTGGCTTTAGGCTTCAAAAAAAGGTTCTAAAAATACCCTAAAAATCGTCATCAAAAAACCCACGCGCCGTCATCCTTGAATTGCGTAGCAATTCGAGGATCTCGTGCGTTTTAGCCTTTGAGCCTTTGTCTTCAAGAATGACGAGTTTGTTTAATCTCTAAATTCATCAACATTTCGCACTCTGATTTTTGGATAATTTAACTCGCCATCTGCAGTAAACATTTTGCGATTAATTCCCGCTTCCAAAAATGCCGAATTTCCTAGCTCTAAACGTTTCGCATCGCTTGTTTGCTGAATTTGCGCCACGCTCATTTTGCTTTTGAGCATTTTAGCCACACCAACCATTTGCACTGAGTTTTTGCAATAAATTACAAATTCGGAAATTTTTTCTTTGGTCATCAGCTGGCTTGAAAATGTTTGAATGCTGCTGTTGGATAAATCGACCAAGATTGGAATACCTGCTTTAGCTGCGGCAATTGTGGTTTCGCTGAGTTCGCATCCACTTGGCACAGTAACTGCCAAGATATTTTTTGTGGCAATCGATTCTGCTGCGTTTGGCGCAAGCAAGATTGGCGTGTGATAAGCCGAGCTAAGTAAACAGGCCGTGCCTTTTGAGCTTGTCACTTCGCCAGAAGAATTTATTTTTGCTGCTTCGCCAGAGAGAATCTTTTCAATCAACTCAAGGCTCCAACCTTCATTGATAAATTTTTGCCGATTTTTTTCTATTTTCTTACGAAGTTTTTTAACCGCTAAACTAAAATTGTAATTGGTAGCCGGACCGTGCATTGACAGTATTCCAGACCAGCTTGTCACGAAGTTAGAAATACTAACTTCTGCATTAACCATTGAGTTAGATTCATCTTTTCCATCCGGTCTTTTTATGCCATAGAGATGATTAAGATATTGCAGCTCGTCATAATTATCGAAATTAAAAGAGGTGAGCAAAACTCCATTTAACTCGCCATTTTTTGCCAGGGCGCGAAGGGCGGCAACCAAAGGAAACATTGTTGCAAATTCAGAGTGAGAGCGTCCGCTGTTTTTCGTTGTGCCAATTTTGATGCCCAGATTTTTTGTAATCAGCACGCCGCCAGAAAGGTTATATCCCTTCATAACCATTGGCGTTTGCAGGTGATTAATTGCGTCTGTGTCACTTGCGGGATTGTCGGTAATTAATGTGACAACAAGTTCTTCGTTGGTAATTCGGGGACGCAGCGAAAATTTTTGGCTCAAAAATTCTGCGTGAAAAGTGCCAGGCAAAATGATGATGGGATTTTTTGCAGGGCTGTTGAAATCAATTGAATTATGCGCTGAAGCGTGAACTGCATTGGGATTAGTAATAATCGCTGCAACAGTGCGCAAAAGATGCAAAATCAAGCCGCCATCCGCAGCAGCGCCGCCGTTTTTTAAAGCAATTCCGCTTGGAAAAAGTGCTAAAATTGCTTGATTTTCATCTTGAGAAACCGGCTTTCCTTGCGAGCTGTTTTGTAAGATTTTTTTGGCAGGACCGCCTTTTGGTAGAGCGGAGGTTTTAATAACAAAATCCACAACTTGCGCCTCACCATCTGCAGAAATTTCTTCTACATGCTGGTGGAACGAGTGATAAAGCGGGTCAGAAAATGGCGTAATAAATTGATCAACTAAAGCAAGATTTCCGTCCCAATTTTTCAGGGAAATTTTCCGCTCTTTGATAGCTACCGGATTTAAAAAATTTTCTTTGTCCAACTTAAGTTTTAGATTTTTTTATACTTGCGAATGCTCAGGCCGTAGGCATCAAGCCCAATCACTGATTTTTTAGAATTACTCAGCAAAGTCATTTCACGCACGCCAAGATCAGATAAAATCTGCGCGCCGATGCCATAATTACGTAGCTCTTTTTCTTTATTTTTTTCACCAGCAAACAAGTCGAGCAGCGATTCATTTGGTTGTCTGATTAGCACCAAAACACCGCTGCCATTCTTAGAAATTTTTTTCAGCGCTTTGGTAAGCGTGCCAGTTTTTTGATTTTGTGCGTCGTCAAGGCAGTCATTTAAGATATTAAGATGATGCATGCGAACCAGAGTTGGCGCGTCGCCAGAGATTTTTCCTTTCACCAAAGCAATATGCTCAACACCATCAATTTTGTTAGCATAGATCGTTGCATCAAATTCGCCGGCAACTTTGCTGACAAATTTGCGGCGCTCTTTTACTTCAACCAGTCTTTCATTTTTGCGGCGATATTCAATGAGGTCGGCAATTGTGGCAATTTTCATCTGATGCTTTTTAGCGAATTTCAGCAAGTCAGGAAGCCGCGCCATCGAGCCATCTTCGTTCATGATTTCGCAAATCACGCCTGCTGGATTAAGTCCGGCCATGCGCGCAATATCAACGGCTGCTTCGGTGTGTCCGGCGCGAACCAGCACCCCGCCATCTTGCGCTTGCAGCGGAAAAATATGGCCGGGGCTGACAATTGATTCTTTGCCTTTTTTTGCATCAATTGCATCGGAAATTGTTTTGGCGCGATCAGCGGCGGAAATGCCGGTAGAAATTCCGCTGCGTGCTTCAATTGAAACTGTAAAAGCAGTTTTGTGACGTGATTCGTTATTCATCGACATCAGCGGTAATTCAAGTTCGGCAACTCTTGATTTTGTAAGCGCCAAACAGATTAAGCCGCGGCCATGCATTGCCATGAAGTTTACTTTTTTGTCGTCGCACATTGCTGCTGGAATGACTAAGTCGCCTTCATTTTCGCGGTTCTCGTCATCAACTAAAATGAACATTTTTCCAGCTTTTGCTTCGGCAATAATTTCAGCAATTGGTGCAAGTTGTGGTTTTTTCATTTTTGTAAAAAATTTTTTACGTAGCGCGCCAAGGCATCAATCTCTAGGTTCACAAGGTCTTCGACCTTAGCGTTTTTTAGCGAAGTATTTTCAATTGTGTGTGAAATTGCATTGATGCTGAAGCAATTTTTTTTCACTTCATTCACCGTTAGTGAAATGCCATCCAGCGTGACGGAGCCTTTCTTGGCAATGAATGGCATTAATTCTTTTGGTGCAACGAAAGTGAATTTTTGCGAATCTTTTACTTTCGAAATTTCAGTGATTTTTGCGCAAGCATCAACATGGCCTAAAACCATATGGCCACCAAGTTCGTCGCCCACGCGCAGGGCAAATTCTAAGTTGATTATTTGACCAACTTTCCAAGTGCCAATCGTGGTTTTGTCGCAAGTTTCTTTTGAGGCTTGGAAGGTGAGGGAGGTTTTTTCTTCAGAAATTTTTTTTGAAACCAGTGTCAGGCAAATTCCGTTGCAAGCAATCGAGCAGCCAAGCGCCAAGTCGCGCGTGATTTTTTGCGCTGTGCTTATTTCCAGCAGCAGATCATTTTTTTCGTTAAAAGTGAGCTTCGAAATTTCGCCAAGATGTGTGATGATTCCAGTAAACATGCGCTTTTGCTAATTATTTTCGCTGACCGCTTTTTTAATTTTTTTGATGGCGTTTTCTTCGATTTGACGAATGCGTTCGCGCGATACTTTGTAGATTTGACTGAGTTCTTCAAGCGTCAGTGAATCTTCACGCATTTGACGTTTCAACAAAATGTCGCGCTCGCGATCATTAAGGGTTGCAAAGGCTTTTCTAAAGGCAGCGCGCTGACGATTTTTTTCCTGATTTTCAATTGCGATTTCTTCTTGGCTTGGATCGCTTGAAACAAGAAAGTCTCCCATTTCGGCAGAATCTTCTTCGCTGCCAACTTGTTTATTGATTGAGGTGTCAGACTGCGATAAGCGCGAATCCATGCTAATTACGTCGCTTTCAGAAACGTTAAGGGTTCGAGCAATTTGTCCAACTTGATCTGGAGCTAGGCGTGAGTTATCGTGAGCGAAGGAATTAGAAAAAGCGCCAATCTTTTTTTTGACTTTGCTTAAGTTGAAAAAGAGTTTTTTTTGCGCAAGAGTTGTGCCGATTTTAACCATTGACCAAGAGCGCAAAATATAGTCTTGGATGTAGGCGCGAATCCACCACATGGCGTAGGTTGAGAAGCGAAAACCTTTATGCGGATCGAATTTTTTTACCGCTTGAATCAGCCCAAGATTTCCTTCTGCTACTAGGTCGCTTGGCGGCAGACCGTAGTTGCGAAATTTGCCGGCCATTTTTGCAACTAAACGTAAGTGACTTTGAATTAACTTTTTTGCCGCTTCTTTATCTTGCCGCTCGGCGTAAGCTACACCATATTCATGCTCTTCTTCTGGTGTTAATAATGGAAATTTTTGGATCTCGCGTAAATAGTGAAGAAAGCTGTTGTCGCTAAGTTTTGCGAGTTTCTTATCATCTGGTGTTTTACTGATTTTAGAAATGTTTTTCTGTGGCTTTGCAACTGGCAATGATGGCGTCATTTTTTTCTCTTTGTTGGCAAGAATTTCGGTTTTGCCAGATGGGTTTTCTTTACGTTTTTTCAAGTTTGAGAGATCATTAAATTCCGCTAACAGCGATGTTATATTTTTTTGCAAGATAACGGAAGATGTCCTTGCGCTCTTGTAGTTTGAGCGGTCGGTTAAAAATAATTACTTCTGAAATCAGGCCATTAAAGGCAGAAGATGAGCCAGCATTTGCGCCGATATTTATGCCGCTAACCGCGTTGTTGCCAATTGAAAGTAAGCCGCTTGGATCATTGTCGGAAGTATCAACACCAATTCTTGTGTCGGTGTTGTTGATGAAAACTTGCGCTTGATCACCGTTTAAGTAGGCGCCAAGAACATAATTTCCGCCAGAAGAAATTGCGGCGGCATTGTTTGAGGTGCCAGTTGTAGCGCTGCTTCCAGCATTTAGCGTCACAAAAGTTGGATCAAGTGCAACGGAAGTTGTCGCAGAATTTCCGTCAAAAATTGTGCTAGCTAAAACTGCAGAATTTGGTCGAAAAACCAGAATTACCGTGGCTTGCGACAAGTTGCCTTGATAAAAAGCAGAGAGTGAAATTTTTGCTGTAGTTGCGCCACTAAATTGCACGCTTGGAGTTTTATTGATGCCGTCAAACCTGTAGGTGACAGCGCTGGAAGCGGTGCGAGTGAGTTTATTTCTTTGTGCAACAATTGATGACGGGCTGATGTCGCGCCACTCAGAAATTTGCGTGCCATCAAGCGCTTCGCCTTCTTTAAAACTTTCTTTCATCGATGATTCGTACCAGGCAATTAGGCCTTCCGTATCGGCGACTGGCGACTTGATGGTGAAACTCTGTGCACTTTTGATTCTGCTGCCTTCAACTAGGCTTACGCCTTTGGTGATTCCTAGAATTAGGATGCCAATTACCACCAGAACTGCAGAGAGTTCGATAATCGTGAAGGCAGAAGATTTTTTCATGCACTAAGAATTTATTGAAAGCTGTTGCATCCAAGTTGTGACAGGCGTTTTTGCAGCGCGCACGTCATCAAGCCTTCTTCTTGGAGTTGAAAGCGGATAATTGTGGAAGCGCTCACCGCGACCTTCCGCAGCTTCTTTTGCAATGAAAAGCATGCTGCCGATGAACTGATCAATAGTTTCTTTGGTCTCGGTCTCAGTTGGCTCAATTAGCATCGCACCTTGCACAACTAGCGGGAAGAAAACGGTCATTGGGTGAATGCCATATTCGACCAAAGCTTTGGCAATATCGAGTGTTGAAACGCCTTGTGCTTTTTGAATTTTGTCGGTGAGCAAACATTCATGCATGCAGTTTCCGCCAAATGGAACGTGATAGTGATCTTTAAGTTTTGCTAAAACGTAATTTGCCGCAAGCACCGCGTCTTCAGCAACTTTTTGTAAACCATCAGAACCATGCGAAAGCATGTAGCTCAAGGCGCGAACGTGCATTCCAAATTGTCCGTTGAAGCCTTTAACTTTGCCACAAGTTGTTTTTGGAGCGATCAGTTTGTAGGTCTCGCCTTCTTTTATGACATGCGGAGTTGGCAAAAATTCAGCAAGTTCCGCGCGCACAGCAATTGGTCCAGAACCAGGTCCGCCGCCGCCATGCGGAGTTGAGAAAGTTTTGTGCAAATTGAAGTGCATAACATCAACACCAACATCAGCAGGGCGCACTTTGCCAACGATGGCGTTATAGTTTGCGCCGTCGCAATAAAAATAAGCGCCAACCGAGTGAATTAGGCGCGAGATTTCAACGATGTCTTTTTCAAATTTTCCGCAGGTATTTGGGTTAGTGATCATTGTTCCTGCAATTGATTCGCCATGTTCGGCGATCAATTTTCTGAAAATTTCTAGATCAATTAGTCCGTCTTTATTTGAAGGAATAACTTTGATCTCGAAGCCGCAAATAGCTGCCGTTGCTGGGTTGGTGCCGTGTGCTGAATCTGGAATTAAAACGATTCTACGTTTGTGCAATTCGCCTTTTTTCTCGTGAGCCTTACGAATCACCAGCATGCCAGCAAGTTCGCCTTGCGCACCTGCTGCTGGAGCAAGTGAAACGCCAGTTAAGCCAGTCAAGGTTCCAAGCCAATGTTGCAAATTATACATCAATTCCAAAGCGCCTTGCACGGTTGATTCATCTTGCAGCGGGTGGATGTTGGCAAAGCCTGGCAAGCGTGCGACTTTTTCGTTGAGGCGCGGATTGTGCTTCATTGTGCAAGAGCCAAGCGGATAGAAACCGGCATCGATTGAATAATTCTGATTCGACAAACGCACGAAATGGCGAATTACTTGCGGTTCGTTTACCTCGGCAAGACCAATTTTTTCACGATTTTTTTGGCCAGTGCGTAGCGCAAAATTCTTAACTTCCGGCAAATCAACACCACAAGCGCCTGGGCGCGACTGGTTGATGAGAAGTTCAGTTTCAAGGCGAAGCCCGCCGATTTCTTTTGGAGTGAAGGTCATTTTTACTTTTTTAGTTTTTTATTTTGCTGAATTAGTAATTCGTAAAGTCTTTCGGGAGCAATGTCAGCGCCGTTCTCCCAAGACAATGTGTCATTTTCGATTTTGAAATTTTTAAAATAGTTCAAATCATGTAAAGGTTCAAAAACGCCGCCTCTATTTTTTAATCTTTCGGTCAAATCGATTTCGCCTTTCTTTCCGTTGTTAAAGGCGATCCAGACTTTGTAGCCGCTGATGTGCTTTGCATCTATTACGGATTCAAACATAGGTTTACTCCAATGGTTCTATTTGATTTAAAGTTTTGTCACTTGCGGCTAAGTGCCAATCTTGCATCAATTCTTCTTTGTGAAGGTCGTACCAATCTAGCACTGCACGCAGGGCTCTTTTGGGAAATTTTCCTATCACTACGCCAGAATTGATTTCGATAGAAATTTTAAATTCACCGTACTTTGCGTGGAAGTGCGGTGGGTTATGTTCGTCGTAATACATTGAGATCACGATCCCAAGGAAGCGGCTTATTTCGGGCATTTGTGGTGTGTTTGGGTTTATTGGATGGTGTGATTTTTTGGGTTTTATTTCAGGATTTCCTCCAAAGCTTTTGCTAAATCTTTCATGTCTTGCGCGCTGGTTAATTCGCTGGCAGTGACAATCATTTTATTTCCAGTGGCAAAACCACCGACGATGTTTTTTGCGAGAAGTTTTTTATTCACTTCCGCTGCGTCTTTACTGAGTTCGATGGTGAATTCGTTGAAGAAATTTTTATTCAAAATTTTCACACCTTTAACTTTTGCAAGTTCGTCAGCAAGCTCGCAAGCCTTGCTGTGATTGATCAAAGCAAGTTTTTTAAAACCATTTTCGCCAAGAAGTGAGGTGTGAATTGTGAATGCTGTTGCACACAATCCTTGGTTTGAACAGATGTTGGAAGTTGCTTTCTCGCGGCGAATATGTTGTTCGCGGGCGTTTAGAGTTAAAACGTATCCCGGTTTTCCGTCAGCATCAACGGTTGCACCACAGATGCGGCCTGGCATTTGACGAACAAATTCTTTTTTTGTAGCAAAAAATCCAAGAAGTGGTCCGCCAAAATTTATACCAACACCAAGGCTGGAAGCTTCGCCAACAACTATGTCAGCTTGTTTTGGCGCTTCGAGTAAACCAAGAGAAAGAATTTCGTTGGTGACTACAACAAGTAGGGCGCCAGCAGCATCGCATTTTTTTCTTACTTCATCAAGACTACCAACATCGCCGTAAAAATCGGGATATTGAACAATCACCGCAGCACAGCTTTCGTCGATAGTTTCAACGAATTTTGCCGCATTCAAATCGAGGTAAGTTTTGGTGACTTCTAGGTAATCAGGATGGATGTGGCCAACGGTAGCGATATTCTTACGACCCTGCTTGATTCTAAGCGCCATGAGGCAGCTTTCGGCCATTGAGGTTGCGCCGTCATACATTGAGGCATTAGCAACTTCCATACCAGTTAGCAACGCAATGATGCTTTGGAACTGGAAGATTGTTGCCAAAGTTCCTTGCGAAATTTCTGGCTGGTAAGGCGTGTAAGAAGTGAGGAATTCTGAGCGTTGAATTAAGTGATCAACAGCAGCTGGAATATGATGTCTGTAGCAACCAGCGCCAAGGAAAAATGGACCATCAGCAGCAGCACGATTCTTTTTTGCCATTGTGCTTAAAGCAGATTCCACTTCGATTTCGCCTTGGTGACTTGGCAAAGTTGCGATTGGTTTTTTGAGCAAAAATTCTGATGGAACTGAGTCGTAAAGTTCATCGATTGTAGAGACACCGATAGCTTTAAGCATCTCTTTGCGATCGTTCTCGGTTAAGGCCAGATAGCGCATTTTAGTTATGAATTAAGTTTTAACTTGGGAAGGCGAGGGATGAGCCAATCGTCTTTTGAGGATGCTAAAATTCAACTCTGAATTTTGTAAATTTTAAAAGTTTTTGAGGCGAGGAATCTGAAGGGTATCAACTTGATCAACATCTGAAGGTATCGCCACCTGAATTAATTTAAAATTCAGGTGGCGATATGGGTTTGTTTTAGGGATTTGCTTTTAGAACTTGTAAGAAGCCCCAAGTTTTATGATATCTAAATTGGCTTTAGCTTTTACAGGGGAATTGCCGCCATTAAAACTGACGCCTTGACCTGTTCTGGCATTAACTTTTGATCGGTTATATTCCAAATTGATTGCAATTTTTTCTGAAGGGTAGAACGAAAATCCAAGTCCATACAAGAGACCGGAGGTTCTTTCGGTTGTTTTGGTTGAAAGTCCCGCAGAATCAGCAAGTTCGCTTTCTCTTGTGTTTAGCTCGTAGCTTGTGGAGGCATATCCAAGAGGGACGTAAGTTGCAAATTTGTCAGATATGTCAAACCCAATATCAAATTTCACGCCATATCTGTCTCTGATTTCTAAAGTTTGTCTGTAGGCAAAATCTGAAGAAGCGTCATTGCTGTAATTTGTTTTACTAATTTCGCTTTTTGATCCAATTGATTCATAGAAAAGGCCAGGTGCGATAAAAAAATTATTGATGTTTATCGCATATTTGTAGTGAAAGCCAAATCCATATTTTGCGTCGCGAGTTTTTGAATTTAAGTGAGTATCGCGGAAGGATCGGTCACCATAAGGTTCAACTGTGCCATGGCTTTTAACCACAATGTCTGTTCGAATAAAATCCGCGCCCAAATAACTTCCTTCTGTTTTTGCAAAAGACGAGTTTGTAAAAAATAAAGCCGACAAAAATGCAGCGGTTAAAGCGGTTAAAGTTTTTTTCATAATTTTTGTTTGAAGAGTTTTTTTAAGAATTTTTTCTGGTTTTGCTTCGGTTAAAAACCGATAAACTCTTTATCTATGTTTTCCTTAGTTTTTTTGCAGAGTTTTTGATTTTGTGTCGGTTAAAAACCAATTAAGTCTTCAGCTGTAATTTTCTTGTCATAAAGTGCGCGGCCAACAATGACGCCGCTTACGCCATATTTTTCCAAGGCCTTCACTTGCAAAATATCATCGAGGTTGGCGATGCCACCAGAAGCAATCACCGGAATTGAAAGATTTTGAGCAAGGTTTTTTGTGCCGTCTAAATCCACTCCGCTCAGGGTTCCGTCGCGTGAGATGTCGGTGTAAATTATTGCAGCAACGCCGCAATCTTCAAATTTTTTAGCCAGTTCTAAAGTCTTGATATTACTGGTTTCAACCCAGCCTTGAGTTGCCACAAAACCATCTTTTGCATCAATTCCAACAACAATTTTTTGGGGAAATTTTTGGCAAGCTTCTTTGACAAGTTCAGGATTTTTTGCAGCGGCAGTGCCAAGAATGACACGGTTTAAACCAAGATTGAGCCACTTTTCAATTGCGGCAATTGAACGAATTCCGCCACCAAGTTGTGCGGGAATTTTTATCGCTGATAAAATTTCTTTTACGGATTCCTCATTAGCTGTGGAACCGCTTACAGCAGCGTCTAAATCGACTATGTGCAAAAATTTGAAACCAGCTTTTTCAAATTCCAGCGCCTGATTTTTTGGACTGCTGTTAAAAATTGTTGCCTGATTCATATCACCTTTGAAAAGGCGTACGCACTTGCCCAATTTAAGATCGATGGCGGGGAAGATTATCATTGAATTAGAAGTTGAGGTTTTGGATTTTTTGCACTTACTTCAAAAAACCTACGAACAAAAATACGAATTTGAAATGCTAAAATTTTTCCTAAAAATCTGGCCAGCGCTTACTCCCATCATTGTTTATCTTTTTTGGATTTACGTTGTGGATAGAATTTTTCTAAAACTTGCGACGAAAAAAAATGATATTGAGGGCGAAAAAGTTGTTGGTGAAAAATCTACTACACCAAAAAAATTAAGTCCGTTCTCCCTAGAAAATCGCTGCTTCGTCATCGTTCTTTACATGAGTTTAATTTTGGCGATTTTGACCTTAATTGTGATGGCTTTTTCTAACAAATAGGCTTGAGCTTTACTTTTGTGTTTCTAGAAAGCGCGACCCTTTTTGCAGTTTCTTGCAAGAAGATTTCACAAACAACATTTGCATTTTGGTGCGACTTCTAGCCTTGTTTATCAATGCTTGAGGCCGTTTTGCTGTTGTTTGGTACCTAACCAAAAAAACTAAAAAACATGTCTAAAACAGAACTACCTTCTTTTACCATTCGTCAGCTCCTTGAAGCGGGCGCACACTTCGGCCACAAGACCATGCGTCGTAATCCGAAAATGGCTAAATACATCCACACCAGCCGCAACGGTGTAAGCATCATCGATCTCAACAAAACCGCTGAAAATCTTCACAACGCACTAAAAACCGTTAAAGAAATCGCTAAAAATAACGGCAGAATTTTGTTCGTTGCAACCAAGAAACAAGCAATCGAACCAATCGCCGAAGCAGCAACAAGATGCGGCCAATACTATGTAAACTTCCGCTGGCTTGGCGGCATGTTGACCAACTGGAAAACAGTTTCGCAATCAATCAAAACTTTGAAAAAAATCGAAGAGCGTCTTGCTGACACTGAAGTTGGGTATAACAAAAAAGAGAAATTGGTTCTTGAAA
>JBIKKP010000018.1:0-30658 GCA_044360285.1 Rickettsiales bacterium | reverse complement strand
AGTTGGTTATAGAACACGTTGCGTTGATGAAAAAAATCCTCTTCGTTTGCACCGGAAATATCTGCCGATCGCCCACAGCACACGCAATTGCCAGACATAAGGCAAAAGTTCTGCAGCAAGAAAATCGCTTTCATTTTGATTCGGCAGGAATTGCTTCCTATCACGTTGGTGAAGCTTCAGACCCAAGATCGGTGGGACTTGGCGAGAAAAACGGAATTTCATTTTCTGGCATAAAAGCGCGCCAAATTAAGCAAAAAGATTTCGAGAATTTTGATTTGATAATGGCGATGGATCGCTCGCATCTTCGCGCACTGCAGGGCATGGCAACAGTTGAGGCGCAAAACAAAATCCAGCTGTTTTTAGAATTTTGTGAAGTAGAAAATCCATGGAATGATGAGGTGATTGATCCTTACTACCTCAAGCATCGCGACTTTGATTTGGTTTTTAAAATCACCACAAAAGCGCTTGATAATTTATTTGAAAAACTAGGTGATTAATTCACTTGTAAGCGAATTAATCACAACCAACACTTTGTAATACAAAAAAACACAAACCAATAATTCTAAAAATCATGAGTGCGCTATCTGTGAGAATTCCCGATGAGCTATCGCTTAATTTGGAAAAAACCTGCGAATCAATTGAGAGAAGCAAAGCCTACATTGTTAGAAAGGCCTTAGAGAAATATCTCGATGAGCTGCAAGACCATCTAACGGCGGAGTTAGCTTATACTGCTTACATCAAAAATAACAAAAAATCCGTTGATTTAAAAACGGTGGCAAAGAAGTCGAAAGTAAAGCTGAAACACTATAAGTAAAACCCGCAACACACCACATATACAAAATCCGTTTCGAAGAAAAGGCTGAGAAGGCTTTTCATAAACTCGATGGTTCGACAAAAAGAAAAATCATCGAATATTTTGATCAAAAGGCTCTTTTGCAAAATCCAAAAAACTTCGGAAAGCCTTTGCCATATGGCTTTAAAGCAAGTTGGCGATATCGCATTGAAGACTATCGAATTATTTGTCGAATCGAAGAAAAAGAATTGATCATTTTGGTTTTAGCCATCGGTCATCGAAAAGAAATTTACAAAAAATCATGACCAAAAAAACTAAAATCGCGATTTTGATTTCAGGACGTGGAAGCAACATGCAAGCGCTTGCAGCAGCTTGCGACTTGCCAGATTTTCCAGCGGAAGTTGTGTTGATTTTGTCGAATAAAGCAGATGCTGCAGGGCTTGATTTTGCGCGCAAAAAAAACATCAAAACTGCAGTGATTGATCACAAAAAATTCGCTGCAGCACAAAATCCGCGTGAGGAATTTGATAAAGAAATGAGCGCTGAAATTGAAAAATCTGGCGCTCAGTTTATCTGCCTTGCCGGCTTCATGCGCCTTCTTTCACCGTGGTTTGTAAATCGTTGGTTCAATCGCCTCATCAACATTCACCCATCACTTCTTCCCGAATTTAAAGGCGCTGACGCGGTTGGTGATGCCATCAAAGCTGGCGCCAAAAAATCTGGTTGCACCGTGCATTTTGTGCGTGAAGAAATGGATTGCGGCCCGGTAATTCTGCAAGCTGCAGTTAATGTTTCGTCAAATGACACAAAAGAAACTTTGGCGGCAAAAATCCTCAAAGAAGAGCATAAAATTTATCCACTCGCTTTGAAAAAAATTCTGCAAAACGAAATTTAGTTATGAAAATTCTTCCTTTGGTAATCGCTCCCGATCCTTTACTGAAGCAGGTTTCAAAGCCTGTTGAAAAAATCGACGATGCTTTGCGTCAATTTATGAAAGATATGATTTCCACGATGTATGCGCAGCGCGGCGTTGGCCTTGCGGCAGTGCAGGTTGGTGTTTTAAAACGTGTTTTAGTCATCGATGTTGACTATGAAATTGACGATCACGATCACCATCATCACGACCATCATGGTTGCGGCGGAATTCATGTAAAAAATACCAACGCACGTTGCTTCATTAACCCAGAAATTGTTGAAGTTTCAAAGAAAGATTCAGCTTACAATGAAGGCTGCCTGTCCTTTCCTGGTGCGCGTTCCGAGGTGATTCGTCCAGAAATGGTGAAGGTGAAATTCCTCAATGAAAAAGGCGAAGAAAAACTTGAAGAAATGCATGGCCTGCTTGCAACTTGCATACAGCATGAAATCGACCATTTGAATGGAATTACTTTTGTTGATCACATCTCGAAATTGAAGCGTGAAGTGATTCTCAATAAAATGAAAAAAATCAGGAAATAATGCAGCATTATCGCTATAAAGCAGTCACTGACGCAGGGCAATACATTCGAGGCCGCATGTCGGCAAACAACGTTGCAGAATTAACCGGAAACTTGCGTGCCGACGGCTTAGAGCTGCTTTCTTATACACAAGAGCGCGAAAACACGCTGGTGATTTTCAACCAAATTAAACCAAAAGACTTAATTTCTTTATTCGTTCAGCTTGAGCAGCTTGATAAAGCTGGTGTGCCAATTGTTGATGCAATTTTTGACGTAATTGAAGCGGCGGATTCTTTCAAAATTAAAAACGTCATGCGTGAAGTTGCTGAAGATATTCGCAACGGCAGCTTGTTTTCAGAAAGTTTGGCCAAGCATCCAAAGGTATTTGAACCGGTTTATGTTGGTTTGATTGGGATGGGTGAAAAAACTGGTAAGCTCTCGGTTGCTTTCAACAGCATCATCGAAGACATCAAATGGAATATGGACATCAAGCGCAAAGCAAGAAAGGCAACGATGGGTCCGGCATTTGGTATCTTTTTGATGTTGGTGGTAGTTGGTGTAATGACTTCGGTAGTTGTGCCAAAAGTGACCGGATTTTTGTCAACACAAGGAATCAATCTTCCAGGCGCAACCGTTGCGCTGATGGCTTTCTCAAGCTTTGTTATCAATTATTGGTATATAATAATTTTTGGTGTGCCGATTGCAGTTATTGCAACAAAAATTGCTGCCAAAAATTCTACAGAATTCGCCTTTCAGCTCGACACTTTTAAACTAAGAATACCAATCATTGGCCCGATCATTAATAAAATCGAAGCAGCAAAATTCTGTCAGTTTTTTTCGATCACTTTCAAAAGCGGTCTGGGAGTTCTTGAGTGTCTAGAGTCGGCAAGTTCGGTTGTAAAAAACCACGCAATCAAACGAAGCATCTCAATCATCAAGCGCCAAGTTTCAGATGGCATGTCTTTGGCAAAAGCAATCAACATGACTGACCAATTTCCAAACTTGGTGGTTCGTATGTTCAAAGTCGGCGAGGAAAGCGGCAACATGGAAGGCGCGCTGCTCAACATCAAATATTTTTATGATCGCGAGATCAACGACTCAATTGAAAGGCTGGTTGGCATGATTCAGCCATCAATTACCATGGTAATGGGCGGCATGATCGCTTGGATCACAATTGCGGTGTTTGGTCCAATTTATGGAACTTTCTCGGCCATCAAATAATTTCTTTTTAAAAAATGCCTCTGCAGCAGCGAATTTACTTGGTTCTTGGCATTGGTACTGATGTTGGAAAAACTTTTTTTGTAGAAAAAATCTGCAAAAATTTGCGTAAAAATAAATTGTCTACAGCAGCGATCAAACCAATCGCCAGTGGCTTTCAACTTGATGATCCAAATTCTGATTCGGCAAAAATTTTAGCTGCGCTGGGTTTGGAAATTTCCAAAGAAAATATCAAAAAAATCACGCCGTGGCGCTTTGCGCAAGCCTCATCTCCACATTTTGCGGCGCAAAAAAATGGTGAAGAAATTAATTTTGATGAGCTGAAAAATTTTTGTCTAAGTGCAATTTCTGCTGCAGAAAAAAGTGGTGATTTTTTATTCATCGAAGCCGCTGGTGGCGTGATGACGCCAATTTCCTACCAAAAAACTTTTCTCGATTTAGCCGCGGCGTTGCAGCTTCCAACCTTACTTGTTGCAGCAAATTATCTTGGTTCAATTTCGCATACGCTGTGTTGCGTTGAAGCGCTGAAATCGCGGGGAATTTTGCTAGAAAAAATTATTCTAAATGAGCTGCCAAACCAAGGGCAGAGCGCCTTGGCGTCGATTTCTGATTTCAAAAACACTCTTGAGAGTTTTGTCGGTGGGGAAGTGGTGATATTAGATGAGTTGCTCGCCTAAGCCTGAGAGGCTAGGTGTATTGCTGGTCGGGGTTTGCAACCCCGACCACACGTTCATGCTAAATTACCCGAATTTGCGGAAAGTTTTGCATGAACGTCCAGGCGGCATTGCGTAACGCCGCCTGAGCGTCTGGATTAGATATTCTAGGCCTTCACGCTCAACGCCGCCACACCTGGCAATTCTTTCCCTTCCAGCCATTCTAAAAAAGCACCGCCGGCGGTGGAAATATAAGTAAAATCTCCCGCAAGCCCAGCAGCGTTAATCGCCGAAACCGAATCTCCGCCGCCAGAAATTGAAATTAATTTTCCAGCTTTGGTTAATTGCGCCGCTGCTTTGGCGAAAGCTGTTGTACCAATGTCGAAGGGCTTAAATTCGAAAGCGCCCAGTGGTCCGTTCCACACTAAAATTTTATGCTGCGCTAATTCTTCACGTAGATTTTCCACTGATTTTTCGCCAATATCGACGATGATGTCATCTTCAGCAACCGCATCAACCAACACGGTTTTATGCGGCGCGCCGGCTTCAAATTTTTTTACAACAACCACATCAGATGGCAAAACCAGCTTACATCCATGTTGTTTCGCGGTTTCGATGATTTTTAGTGCAACGTCTTTGAGGTCTTTTTCGCAAAGTGATTTTCCGATATTTTTGCCAAGAGCGTAAAGAAAAGTATTGGCCATGCCGCCGCCAACGACGATGGTTTTGGCTTTAGTTGCCAACGAGTTGAGTAAATCAATTTTTGTTGAAACTTTTGCGCCGCCAACTGCAGCAATTAATCCATCCGAGCCGCCAGCAAAAATGCGGTTTAAATTGTCGAGTTCGGTTTCCATTTGAAATCCGGCGGCAGATTTAAGAATTGCTGGAATGCCAGTAATTGAAGCATGCGCGCGGTGCGAACAAGAAAAGGCGTCATTGACATAAAGGTTGCTCAGGCTGGCTAATTGGCGCGAAAATTCTGGATCGTTTTTGGTTTCCTGCTTGTAGAAACGCAGGTTTTCAAGCATGATGACTTCGCCATACTTTGTTTCTTGCACGGCTTTTTGAACTTTTTCGCCAATGCAATCATCGACAAAGTTTACTTTGACATTGCCAAGCAATTCTTGAGTTCGTTGCACTAGTTGGCTAACCGACATTGCGGCGTCAAATTTTCCTTCTGGCCGTCCAAAATGCGAAATTACAATCACTTTTGCCTGATTTTTGGCAAGGTATTGAAGCGTTGGGATTATTGCCTTGATGCGGGTATCGTCTTCGATTTTTCCATCTTTTATTGGCACGTTAATATCAACGCGAATGATGACGTTTTTATTGCTGACAACGCAGTCTTTTAGGCGAGTAAATTGTGACATTTTTTTAAATTTTATTGCTGTTGTTGAGTATTACAGCGTGGCTTTTGGCAGGCTTTGGGCTTTTTAGAAAAAAAACTTGATTTTGCGGTCTTGCTTCCTAGCTTGCGCGGCCCTCAAAACCTTTATCTAAACAACATTTTTAAAAAACTATGGGTACTAAAAACAACCCGAAAAATAGGGTAAAAAACGTCGAAAAAAAGAAGCATAACGGCAAAGACGTTGAACCAGTTTATTATTACGGAGTTCATTCTGGCCACGGAAAATACATGGCAGCAAAATATGCTGGAACCACTCAGCTAGTGGCCGCATCTGACAATAAACCACTGCAGTGGAACGAAATTCAATAAGAGTTTCATGCCTGAAGTAATCATCAACGGCCCCGCTGGAAGAATCGAAGGCCGCTACCATCAAAATCCCAATCCAAGAGCGCCGGTTGCTCTTGTTCTTCATCCGCATCCCCTTCATGGTGGCACGATGAATAACAAGGTGACATATAACCTCTACCGCGCTTTCGTGAATAATGGTTTTTCAGTGCTGCGTATGAATTTTCGTGGCGTTGGAAAATCGGAAGGAAAATTTGATAATGGTGCTGGTGAATTACTTGATGCAACAGCAGTAGTTAACTGGCTTCATGACCAAAATATCGAAGCAACAGAATTCTGGATTGCTGGTTTTTCTTTTGGTGCGTGGATTGCTCTGCAAACTGTAATGAGAAGGCCAGAGCTTGAAAATTACATTTTGGTTGCGCCGCCAGTCACCAAATATGACTTTAATTTTATCGTCCCTTGCACCTCTGCCGGGCTTGTTGTTCAAGGCATGAAGGACGAAATCACCAAAGAAGCTGATTCAGCAAAACTTGTTGAAAAACTTGCTGCACGCGAAGGTGCGGAAGTGATTTATCAGCCAATTCATGGCGCAGATCATTTCTTCAAAGATCACATGAAAGAGTTTGAAGAAGTCATCGATCGACATATTAAACACCGCATCGTTGCTGATTCTACCAAGGTTCGTAAAGTAAAACGCGATCGCAGACGTCGTCGCAAAAAGAAGAATGTTGCTGAGGCAAAACCGGAAAGAAATTATTTCCCGGTAAAGTCACTTGCTGATTTTGACGCTCTGTAAAGCACGCCGCCGCAAGATTTAGCTCCAGTAGTTTTCTCGAAAGACAGCGGCAGGCCTTGCAGGCTGCGAATGCCCAAGAAAGCAAAGGCTTCCGACTCAATGGAATCGCCATTTAAACCCACTTCCTCTGCTGTTTTGATTTCGATACCAAGCAGCCATTTTTTCATCTCCTCCATCAGCGCTAAGTTTTTTCTCCCACCGCCGCAAACAATGATTTGGCGCGGTTTTTCTTTGAAAAATCCCAGGTTAATTTTTAGCGCTTTTGCATGCATATAAGCAAAAGTTGCTAGAGCATCTTCAAGCTTAAGGCTGTTGATTGGTGCTAGCAATTGCCGAAAATCATCGCGGTCGAAAGATTTTGGCGGTTTTTTTTGAAAAATATCATTACCCAAAATGCGGTCGGCCAAAATGAAATCGACTTCGCCGCTGCGGGCCAGATTTCCGTTTTCATCGAAATCTTTGCCTAATTTTTCCTTTATTAAATCGTCAAGCGGAGCGTTACCAAAGCAGATGTCGAAAGCTTCCATGTCATTTTCGTTACCATTTTGAAAGTAAGTAATGTTGGAAATTCCGCCGATATTTAGTATGGCTTTTGGATGTTGTTCGTATTTGAAAAGATGGAAGTGATAGATGGGCACAAGCGGTGCGCCTTGACCGCCAATTACGACATCTCGTGTGCGAAAGTCAGCAACAACATCTATTTGAGTTAAATGCGTAAGCAAATTGGCATTGCCAAGCTGCCAAGTAATTTTTTGCTTCGGATCGTGAAAAATTGTGTGTCCGTGAAAGGAAATTAGATCAATTTCATGCGCAGAAATTTGATTTTGCGCCAAAAATTCATTCACAAAATCAGCGTGCAAAACAGTTAATTCTTGCTCAACAAGCTTAATTTCTGCCAGTGTTGGGTGCTTGTAAATCAAGGCTTTAAGCCGATTTTTGAAATCACTTTTGTAGGCGTGGTAAGAAAAATTTAAGCGCCTAATTACGCTTTTCCCGTCGCTTTCAATCAAAGCTAAATCAACGCCATCCATCGAAGTTCCACTCATCAAACCAATGCTTTTGTAAAGTTTACTCATGACAGATTTTGTTAAAGATATTCAGGCTCGAAAGTTTTTTATCGAGATGAAGGAGTTGGGTTTGACGCGCCATAATCAAGGCTTCTTCAGCTATTAGAAAATTTTTTTGGTGAGAATTTTTTTCTTGCAAAGCCAAAAAAATTTCGGCTTCCGTGAAGAATAATTTTTGCTCAACTTGACCAGAAAATTTCAGCAAGCGATTGAAAAAGAAGGCGAGGATTTTTTCAAAAATTGCGTAAGAAAAGTTTTTATCGGCAATTTTTTTAAGCAAACTTTCCTCAAGTTTTCTTTGTTGAATCGATTTTAGAAAATCTTGGTAGATACCAGCTAAATCAACGCTTTGCTCAAAAATTTCAGCAAGAGAATTTTCGCAAATTTTTGATAAAAATTCGATTTCCTCAAAGCGCAAATTTGGATTTTTTTTATGCAAAATTTTGCTAAAATTTTCTAAGCTAAGCGCTGGAGTTTTAACGATTTGGCAGCGTGAAAGAATGGTTGGCAGAATTTTTGATTTGCTGTGCGCAATTAAAATCAAAAAATTATTGCGCCTTGGTTCTTCGAGAATTTTTAGAATGGCGTTGGAAGCTGATCTGGTAAGCTCGCAAGCCGAGTCGATGATGATGAATTTATGCGCAGAAATTGCTGAAGTCTGGTTCAAAAAAGTTGAAATTGTTCTGATTTTCTCGACGCCAATTTCCTTTTTCCCCGCTTCTTTTTCGATCAATAAAATGTCGGGATGATGAAAATTTTTATTTTCTAAAATTTCGTTAACAAATTCCTTGGCGAAGCTGGCTTTTCCGCTGCCTTTTGCGCCGTAAAGTAAAATTGCATGATGCAATTTATTTTTTTGATAAAGGCTGCTAAGGCTTGATTTTACTGATTCGAAGCCAAGTAGCATTATTGATCCAGCTGTTGTTTTTCTTGTAAATCATCTTCGCTTAAAACCAGCATTTCAGCAGCAAATTCACGGAAATTTTTTAGTGAAAAGTTGAGAAAAATTAGTTGCTGATTTTCTGGCAATTCAAGCACCGCAATGTCTCGCGCTGTGTTAAAAAGCAGATTACTTTCTGGCGGCACAACTTCGCTGGAATTTTCTGCGCTAAATTTGTGATCCAAAAGATCGGCGACAGTGTATTGTGAAGGACTGGCGGCGAAGCTATTTTCCAAAACTTCTTCCAGCGAAAGTTCAAAATCGCGCAGATCGATTTGCGAATAGATGCTTAAATCAAGGCCAGAAATGACCAAAGTGGAATTTGGATTTTGGGTAATTTTTGCCAAAGTTTCAATTTCCTCGCAAAAAGAAATCATCGCTTTTTTGTCATTTGGCAAAGTGACTTGCGGTTCATGCAAATAATAATTTTTTGCCAAATTTTTATTCGCAGAATTTTTGTAAAATGGCGTAAAAATTTTGAAGCCATTTGGAATGTCGGCTTCGATTTTATATCCTTGCGAAAGACCAGCTAGAGCGCTTCCGAAGCTGTTAGAGTTTTTATATTCATCGATTGAATCTGTTTCAAAATCTTCACCAACAAGCTGTCCATTTAAATCAAATTCTTGGCAGATAAAACCGCTGCCGTTGCTTTTGCTAAAGCAGGCGAAATTTTTTCCAGATTTTGTGCTGCCAATTGCCGCTGGATCAAGAGTGGTAAAGTTTTTCTCGTCATTGCTGGCAATCTCGCTAATTGGCTGATTGGAAATGATTATGCCATTTTCGTTAACAACGGCAAGAAAGGCGAGGGAGGCGCAAAAAAGCAGCGAATTTTTTACGCCGTAAGTTTCTTCGCGAACTTCATAAATCAGCGCAACATGGCCATTTTCTAGGCGGCTGGCGATTAAATCATTTTCAATAACATAACCAGTTACCGAGGCTGGAAAATCAGAGTCAGCGCCGTTTTTTACGGAAGAAAAATTGGTGAGAAGCTGCGTGCCAAGGTTTAAGCCGCGCGAGTCGAAACTTTTTATGGCATAATTTATTGTGCCATCGGCTGCAGGAATTTTTGCTGGCGCAAAAAATCTTTGGCGCACATCGCGCGATGCAAAAACCGTTTGGCTAAAAAGCTCTAAATCCTCGAATTCCTTAGCTGGAAGCAATTCGCCACTTGGAAAACGATTCAGAAAAAATCCAAATCCGCCAGAATAAAATGGAAAATTTTTGATGATAATTTGTGCAGCATTTTCCTTCGAAAGATCGGTTCCGGTCTTTGAAATCACTAAGTCGGTGCCGCTTTGAAAAAGATCGAATTCTCCTAAAACATATTCACCATCAATCACGAAGCCTTGCATATCAACGCGCGGCAAGGCAATTCCTTCTAAAACAAAGATATTTTCACCTTCGCCGATAATAATTCGGCCATCAAATTCTTCGATAATTTCAGTTTTTGCGAGTTGCGGAAAATAGAAATTGCGAATCATTCTCCGCCCCCAAGTGAGTGAACATAAAGCGCAAGTTGTTTGATGGTGGCGGGTTCAAGTCTGTTGCTCCAATAAGGCATAACGCCGTTTCTGGCATAGTTTACGGTGAAGAGAATATCTTCTTTTTCGCCGCCATAAAGCCAGATTGCATCAGTTAAATTTGGCGCGCCCATTGAGCGATTTCCTTTTCCATCATTGCCGTGACAAGCCACACAATTTGCTTTAAAAATTTTTTCACCTTCGGCGTTTTTCTCTGATTTGTCGGATAGAGACATCACATATTGCACAACTGCCGCAACCTCATTTTTGCTCAGCACTTTATCCATACCAAAAGCAGGCATTTGATTGCTACGTGTTTTGTCGTGACCAGCTCTGATGCCATAAAGCAGAGTTTGATGAATATCTTCAACCTTGCCGCCCCACAGCCAGTCATCGTCATTTAAGTTTGGAAAGCCTTTACCGCCAGCAGCGCCGGTGCCATGGCAGGCAGCGCAATTTTCTTTGAAGGCGACACGACCGCCATTGAGGGCAAATTCAAAAAGTTGTGGATCTTTTTTGATTTCGGCGAAGTCGAGTTTGGAAATTTGTTCCAAAAAAATTGCACGCTTATCGTCGATTTCTTTTTGTGAGTCGGCGAGCTGATTTTGCTGTGTCCAGCCTAATTTGCCTTTGGAATTGCCGCCTGGTGTTGGCCAAGTTGGATAAAAAACCCAATAGCCAAAAGCCCAGATGATGCAGATGATCCAAACAATCAGCCACCAGCGCGGTGCTGGAATGTTATATTCGGAAATCCCGTCCCACTCGTGACCGGTGGTGCCTGGTTTTTTATTTTGCTGTTTGTCGTTTTTGTCGTGAGAGCTAGTCATTGTCTTTCAGCGGAATTTTTGAGTATTTGTCGAATTTTTTATTCGTACCTTTTTTGAAAACGGAGTAAATCACGTAACAAAAAACTAGAAAAAAGAAAACTGTCGCAATGGTTGCGGCGTTGGCAATTATGGCTTCGATCATTTTTTTACCTCTGATTTATTAGCCGGTGAAGTTGCTTGTGCAGGTTCAAACTTTTTGAAATCAACAAAAGTTCCAAGCACTTGCAGATAGGCTACAAGCGCGTCCATTTCTGAAACTCGATTTGGATTTCCGTCAAAATCGCGCACATTCACATTTCCGCCGTAACGCTTCTGCAGCTCGTCAGCATCGCGATCATTTGATGCTTGTACGATTGCGTCAGAAACGGCATTTTGCAGATGGCCTTGGCAGTAAGGTACGCCAATTTTGTGCAACACTTCCATGTCGCTGGCAAGGCCGGAAATATCTGCATCGCGCTGCGTTAGAAATTTATAGCCAGGCATGATTGATTCAGGCACAACGTCGCGCGGATTGATCAAGTGGCGCACGTGCCATTCGTCAGAATATTTGCCGCCAACACGCGCTAAATCTGGGCCGGTGCGTTTTGATCCCCATTGAAATGGATAGTCATACATCGATTCAGCAGCCAGCGAGTAGTGTCCATAGCGCTCAACTTCATCGCGTAAAACACGAACTTGTTGCGAGTGGCAGCCATAGCAGCCTTCGCGTTTATAGATTTTTGCGCCAGCAAGCTCTAGTGGTGTGTAAGGACGCATGCCTTCAACTTTTTCGATGGTTTGTTCGATGCGAAAAAGTGGTGCGATTTCAACAAGTCCGCCAACTGAAATGACGATGACGGTAAGGATCAGAAGTAGAATCGAATTGCGTTCGATCTTGTCATGATGTTTGAACATGGGCGGAAATTATGCTTTCGATTTGATAGTTTTGTAGAAATTCACTGCCATCAGGCAAGCGCCACTAAGGAAGAAAAGTCCTCCCAAAGCGCGAGTGACATAGAGTGGATGAAGAACTTTCAGCGTCTCGATAAAAGAGTATTGCAGGAAGCCCATTTCGTCGTAAGTGCGCCACATCAAGCCTTGTGCGATGCCAGAAATCCACATGGCGGTGATGTATAAAACGATGCCAATTGAGGCAAGCCAGAAGTGAGTTGAAACCCATTTCATTGAATAAAGTTCTTTTTTGCCCCACAAGATTGGAACCATATGGTAAAGCGCACCAAAGCTGATTAATGCAACCCAGCCTAAAGCGCCAGAATGCACGTGGCCAATTGTCCAGTCGGTGTAATGCGAAAGGGCGTTGACGGTTTTAATTGCCATTAGTGGTCCTTCGAAAGTGCTCATGCCATAAAACGCAACGGCGGTGATGAGGAAGCGCAAAACTGGATCGGTGCGCAACTTATCCCAAGCGCCAGAAAGTGTCATGATACCGTTAATCATGCCGCCCCAAGAAGGCATCCACAGCATGATTGAGAAAGTCATACCAAGAGTTTGCACCCAGTCAGGAAGCGAAGTGTAGTGCAAGTGGTGCGGGCCAGCCCAGATATAAATGAAGATCAGCGACCAGAAATGCAGAATCGACAAGCGGTAAGAATAAACCGGGCGATTAGCGCGTTTTGGCACGAAGTAATACATCATACCAATAAAGCCGGCAGTAAGGAAGAAGCCCACAGCGTTGTGGCCATACCACCATTGAATCATTGCACTTTGCACGCCGCCAAAAATTGGATAGCTTTGCGAGCCATCAAGACGCAGAGGGATGGCAAGGTTGTTGACAATATGAAGAACGGCAACGGTGACGATGAAGGCAAGATAGAACCAGTTGGCAACGTAAATATGCGGCTCGCGGCGGTTTTTAATTGTCATGATATAAACAAGGAAATAGCAGACCCAAATGATGGTGAGCCAAAGGTCGGCATACCATTCCGGCTCGGCATATTCTTTGGCTTGTGTCACGCCGTTGATATAGCCAAAAGCGGCCATGACAATAAATGCTTGATAGCCCCAGAAGATGAATTTGAGCAATTTATCGCTGCCCCAAAGCCTTACTTGCGAGGTGCGCTGCACCACAAAGAAGCTTGTAGCAAAAAGTGCATTGCCGCCAAAAGCAAAAATTACCGCTGAAGTGTGAAGAGGGCGCAGGCGGCCAAAGCTTGTCCATTCCAAGCCCAGATTCAAAGCCGGAAAAGCAAGTTGTGAAGCAATCAAAACACCAACGGCAAAACCAACGATTCCCCAAAAGGTCGCGGCGATGGTGAAGAGTTTTAAGATGTCGTAATTATAGGAAACTGGTGCGTGAGATTGGTTGTGCGAGCTCATATTAATTTGCTAATTGCCATCAGCAGCAAGGTGATTGCGTTGAGCAAAATCACTGCTTTGACGAAGATTTTAAAATTCGAATTTTTAAAAAAAATTGCAGCACCGCTGCCAGCTAAAAATAAAGCCGGAAAGGTGCCGATTCCAAAAAAAATCATTCCAAGTGCGGCAAAAAATGGATTTAAAATTGCCGCTGAAATTGCGAAGGCTCCGTAGAGCAATCCGCAAGGAATGAAGCCCAAAATCACACCAAGAAAATAACCACGAATTCCTTGAGGGTTTTGGAAGAAAAAAGAGATTTTTTTCGAAAAAAAATCTCTGATATAAAGCCGCGCTGCTTCTAGGTTTGATGATTTAAATGGCAATTTTAAATTCCGTAAAAAATCAAAAACTTTTCGCTCAAAAAATATACCAAAAAAACATAAGGAAGCGACTAACAGAAAAAGCACGGAAACGGTTTTGAAGTCTGAAATTTCGCGTAAATTTTGGCTTAAAAACGAACAACAAAAACCAATAAACGCATAAGTTGAAATGCGGCCCAAGTGATAAGGCAAAAGCGCAAAATTTCTTAAGCGAGTCAGTGATGAAAATTTTTCGAGCGGCGTTTTTTCTAGGCGTCTGGCGACTTGCGTTAGAACGAATGGCGAGCACATGCCAACGCAATGCGAAAATCCGCCAAAAAATCCCAGCGAGGCAAGCGAAATGATCAGAGTAAAATCAGAGTTATTTGGCATTGGAATTTTGTGTTTCGCTTTTTACAAAGGCGGGCTTCTGCGAGTTTTACGACCATTTCAAGTTCTAATTCAAAAATCCCAAATCAATGAAAATTACCTTCTCCTCTAAAAGCGCTGCTGGCGCGGTTTCGCTTTTTATTTTAACTGAAGAGCAAACAAAAAAATCAACGCTAAAAGCGGTTAAAATTGCTAAAGAAAATTTCGCTTTTGAAGGAAAGTCTAACCAAGCGCATTTAATTTCTGATGCCGCCGGAATCTTTGCCGTTGTTGGTGCGGGTGCTGAGAAAAAGATCAATGAATTGGCGTTACAAAAAATTGGCGGTCGAGTTTTTTCTTTCTTAAATGCAGCAAAAATCAAAGAAGCGGCAATAAATTTTGAAGGAAAAGATCAAGCGCGCAGCCTTGCTAACATTGCTTTTGGATCGCTTTTGGCTAGCTATCGTTTCAACAGATATTTCGAAGATAAAAAGAAAGATAAAGAAGTAAAAGTTGCTGCATTGACGTTTGTCACACCAGATGCTTCTAAGGTGCAAGCGCAGTTTGTTGAATTAGAAATTCTTGCTAAAAACATTTTCCTTACTCGCGATTTGGTCTCTGAACCATCGAATATCCTCAATCCAGAAAGCTATGCAGAAATTTGCAAAACGCTGAAAAAAGACGGGCTGGAAGTTGAGGTTTTTGGTGAAGCAGAGATGAAAAAGCTTGGAATGGGCTCGCTTCTAGGCGTTGGACAAGGCAGTGAAAAAGAATCAAAAATGGTTATCTTCAAATGGAATGGCGGCAAAAAAGGCGAGCAGCCTTTGGCATTTGTGGGTAAAGGCGTCACTTTCGACACCGGCGGAATTTCAATTAAGCCATCGAACAATATGGAAGACATGAAAACCGATATGGCCGGAAGCGCGGTGGTTGTTGGTTTGTTGCGTCACCTGGCACAACGTAAAGCAAAAGTAAACGTAATTGGTGCAATCGGCCTGGTTGAAAATATGCCATCTGGAACCGCGCAACGCCCTGGCGACGTAGTTCGCTCAATGTCTGGCCAAACCATCGAAGTCATCAATACCGACGCAGAAGGGCGTTTGGTTTTGGCCGACGTGCTGCACTACACCAACACAAAATTTAAACCAAAATTCATCGTCGATTTAGCAACGCTAACTGGCGCCATCATTGTTTCGCTAGCCGATATTTATTCTGGACTTTTTTCCAATGACGATGATTTAGCGAAAAAAATCGAAAGCTGTGGAACCGCTACTGGCGAGCGTGCATGGCGTTTGCCACTTGGTGAAGAATATGATGAAATGATTAATTCTGACATCGCCGACATGAAGAATGTTGGCTCTGGGCGCGGCGCTGGAAGCATCACGGCTGCACAATTTTTACAGCGTTTTGTTGGCAAAACCCCGTGGGCGCACCTTGATATTGCTGGTGTTGCGTGGAAAGGAAAGGGTGATGCAATGGCGGTAAAAGGCGCTTCGGGATATGGTGTGCGCTTGCTTGACGCCTTGGTGAAGCTTTACGAAAAAAAATAAAATTATGAAAAAACTTGTAATCACCGGCGGAAAAAAACTTCACGGAAAAGTGCAAATTGCTGGCGCAAAAAACGCCACTTTGCCTTTGATGCTTGCCTCAATTCTAACTGACGAAAAGCTTACTCTCACCAACGTTCCCCACGTTTCTGACATTGCAACAATGGCTGGATTATTGGAAAATCTTGGTGTGGAAATTTCTTTTGATGGAAATGATTCAGAGCTTGGCGCGCAAGGTCGCGTGATGGTTTTTGATGCAAAAAATCTCTTTAATCACGTGGCGCCTTACGAATTAGTTCGAAAAATGCGCGCCTCAATTTTTGCTTTCGGACCTTTATTGGCGCGCCTTGGCAAAGCAAAAATTTCTTTACCTGGTGGTTGCGCAATTGGCACGCGTCCGGTTGATCTCTACATCAAAGCGATGGAAAAACTGGGTGCAAAAATTGAGCTTGCTGGTGGCTATATCGATGCGCATGTTGAGGGCGGAAGGTTGCAAGGCGCAGAAATTAACTTTGAAAAAGTTTCGGTTGGTGCAACGGAAAGCACGATGATGGCGGCTACGCTGGCGCAAGGAACTACAATCATCAATAATGCAGCTTGCGAGCCAGAAATCATCGATTTGGCGAAATGCTTAAATGCGATGGGCGCAAAAGTTGAGGGCGCTGGAACACCGCGAATTGTGATTCAGGGCGTAGAAAAATTGCATGGCGCGCGTCACAAAATTATTGCTGATCGAATTGAAGCCGGAACTTATGCAATTGCCGCTGGAATTACTGGTGGAAAAATCACGCTTGTTGGTCCGCAGCTGTGGACTTTCGGCGGTTTTCGTGAAGAACTCGAAAAAGCTGGTTTAGTTTTTAAGCAAATTTCTGAAGACGAAATTGAAGTGAGTCGCAGTCAAGAGACAATTGACCCGGTAAACATTTCAACTCATCCATTTCCAGGCTTTCCAACCGACATGCAGGCGCAGTTTATGGCGTTGATGTCAGTTGCAAATGGCGCTTCAGTGATTGAAGAAACGATTTTTGAAAACCGCTTCATGCATGTTATGGAGCTGCAGCGCATGGGCGCCAATATTGACGCCCATGGCAATGTTTCGATGGTTAAAGGCGTAAAAAAACTTACTGGTGCCGAAGTTATGGCAACTGATCTTCGCGCCTCTGTTTGTTTGGTTCTAGCTGGCTTAGTTGCCGAAGGTGACACCACAATTAATCGCCTTTACCACTTAGAGCGCGGCTATGAAAGCCTGGCCGACAAGCTGCGTGAATGCGGCGCGCAAATTGAAGTGGTTTATTGACAAGAACCTCGTAATCCTTGAAGCCGTAGGCTTCGAGGATCTTGTCATTTTTCACTCGAACGCACGAGATCCTCGAATTGCTAGGCAACTCAAGGATGACGAGATAAGAAATTTTCTAATTTAATTTTTTTCATGTTTTCAATAATCGCTAAGAAAATATTTGGTTCAGTAAATCAACGCATCGTCAAATCGCTATGGCTGGAAGTTGCTAAAATCAACGCTCTTGAGCCGCAAATTGCTGCGCTTTCTGATGAGCAATTAAAAGCAAAAACAACAGAATTTAAAAATCGTCTAGCTGCTGGTGAAGCTTTGGATTCAATGTTGCACGAAGCTTTCGCCATTGTTCGTGAAGCCGGAAAACGTGTGCTTAACATGCGCCATTTCGATGTTCAGCTCATTGGCGGAATAATTCTGCATCACGGAAAAATCGCTGAAATGCGCACCGGTGAAGGAAAAACTTTGGTGGCAACTTTGCCTTGTTATCTCAATGCGCTTACAGGCAAAGGCGTTCACGTGGTAATTCCAAACGACTATCTTGCGCGTCGTGACTCGGCTTGGATGGGAAAAATCCACGAATTTTTAGGACTTACTGTTGGCTGCTTAACCAATGATCTAACTGACGAAGAGCGCCGCGAGGCTTATTCTTGCGACATCACTTACGCCACCAATAACGAACTGGGTTTCGATTATTTGCGCGACAACATGAAATTCACGCGCCAACAAATGGTGCAGCGCGGTCATGCTTATGCAATTGTTGACGAAGTTGACTCGATCTTAATTGATGAAGCGCGCACGCCGCTGATAATTTCTGGTCCAACCAACGATAACTCAAAACTCTACGAAGAGGTAAACCGCCTGATTCCACGACTAACTGAAAAAGATTTTCAGCTTGAAGAAAAAGATCGCGGAGTGCTGCTAACCGAAGAGGGAATTGAGACGGTAGAAAAAATGCTCAAAAATTTGGGCGTTATCGAAGCTGATTCTTCGCTTTACGACCCGTTGCACATTTCGCTGGTGCATCATGTCAACCAAGCGCTCAAGGCTCATAAAATTTTCAAAAACGAAACTGATTACATCATTAAAGATGGTGCGGTGGTGATCATCGACGAATTTACTGGACGCATGCAAGAAGGCCGCCGTTTCTCTGATGGATTGCATCAAGCGCTGGAAGCAAAAGAAGGTCTTCGTGTGCGAAACGAAAATCAGACTTTGGCGTCAGTGACGTTTCAAAACTATTTCCGCCTCTACAAAAAAATCGCCGGAATGACTGGCACGGCGCAAACTGAAGCCGTTGAGTTCGAAGAAATTTACAATCTAAAAGTTGTTGAAGTGCCAACCAATCGGCCAAATACAAGGCTTGATGAGGAAGATGAAATTTACAAAAATGAGGAAGGAAAATATCGCGCCATCATCAAATCAATTTCTGAAGCGCATGCTAAAAAACAGCCAATTCTTGTTGGCACTGTAAGTATCGAGAAGTCTGAATATCTTTCAAAATTGCTGCGTGAACACAAATTGCCGCATCAAGTTTTGAACGCAAAATATCACGAAAAAGAAGCGGAAATTATTGCACAAGCCGGCGTGCCTGGCGCAATAACCATTGCCACAAACATGGCTGGTCGCGGTACGGACATCATGCTTGGTGGCAACGCACAAATGTTGCTTGGAGAAGAAGCTGACGCAGAAAAAATTGCTGCAATTAATGCCAAAGTTGAAGCTGATAAGCAAATTGCAATTGCTGCCGGAGGTCTTTATGTGCTTGGCTGTGAGCGTCATGAAAGCCGCCGCATTGACAATCAACTTCGTGGCCGTTGCGGCCGTCAGGGCGATATTGGTCGTTCAAAATTTTTCCTCTCGCTTGAAGATGATTTGATGCGCATTTTTGGTTCAGAAAAATTGCAAGCGCTGCTTTCAAGTTTTGGGCTGAAAGATGATGAAGCGATCTTCCATCCATGGATCACCAAGACGCTTGCCGGTGCTCAGCATAAGGTTGAAATGCGTAATTATGAGATTCGCAAAAACTTGTTGAAATATGACGATGTCATCAATTTCCAACGCAAAAATATCTTCTCTTTGCGAAGCGAAATTATTGATTGCGACGATGTTTTGCCAAAAATCAAAACTTTTGCAAGCCAGATAAATCAAGACTTGGTTGAAGATTGCATTCCAAAAAATTCTTACGTCGAGCAGTGGGAAATTGACACTTTGGAAAAAGAAATTTTCAGAATTTACGGTCTGAAATTGGGTCTAAAAAACGAAGTGCAAAAAGATGGCGTTGGCCAAAAAGAAATTTTGCAACTGCTTGAAAGTAATGTTAGTGCGGTTTTTGAAGATAAGGAAAAACTTTATGGCGCAGAAATTATGCGCGAAGTTTGCAAACAAATTTTCTTACTCACGCTTGATTCGGAATGGAAAGATCATTTGCTTTCACTCGATAAATTGCGTCACGGTATCAACCTTCGTGCCTACGCGCAGAAAGATCCGCTTATTGAATATAAACGCGATGCACTCGATTTATTTGAAAGTATGGTTCTTCGAATCGAAGAACAAGTCGTCAGCCGAATTGCTCATGTGCAAATTAACGTTGAAAGCGGCGAGGGTGCGCCAAATCTGATTGAACAGGCTCCAAAGCAAAAAATGTTTGAAAGCAGAATTGATCCAAACGCGGTTGAAAATTCTGCGCCAAATGAAGCAAAAAACATTTCTGCGGCGCAGCCGGTTAAAAATAATTTCAAACCTGAGGAGCGCGATAAAAACAATCCGCAAAGTTGGGGAAATGTTGGCCGCAACGAATCTTGTCCATGTGGAAGTGGCAAGAAATTTAAACAATGTCACGGAGCCTAGATATGCCTGAAGCAACAAGATTGGTCAGTGGTTTTAGAATTTTTAAAGGAACTACTTACGAACAAAAAAAATCGGTCATCGAACATCTGCTTTTGCAAGGTCAGAAGCCTTCAACTTTAGTAATTTCTTGTGCTGATATTCGCCTTTCACCGGCAGAAATTTTTGCAACAAATCCAGGCGAACTTTACGTGGTAAATAACGTTGGCGGCATGGTGCCAAAATATGACGAAAAGCAAGGTGTGCACGGTATTTACGCGGCAATTGAATATGCGGTTCGATATCTCGAAGTGCAAAATGTCATTGTGCTTGGTCACAACAAATGCGATGCAATAAAAATGATGATGTCAGATGATTTTAGCGCCGATAATAAAAATCTTTCACACTCAATGCGCACTTGGCTTTCTGTTTGTTCAGAAGCGCGCGATGCAGTGAAAAAGCACCTTTCTGGCAAAACAATCGAAGAGCAGCAAACAGCTTGCGAGCACGAAGCGGTTGTTGTCTCGCTGCGAAATTTGCTGACTTATCCTTACATCAAAGAGCGTTTGGTGAAGAAAAAAATTCATGTTTTTGGATGGCTATTCAACATCGAAGCTGGCGACATTACTGCTTTCAACCCAGATACCGCCTATTTTAATTCGATCATCTAAGTAAAATGAAGTTAGTAGAATTTAGAGAACCGTTTCAAAAATTTTCACTTTGGTTTGATGAAGCTTGCGCTTCAGAAGAAATCACCGAACCAACAGCCACTTGCCTTGCAACTGTTGATGAAAATGGTGCGCCGTCGGCTCGTATGATTTTGTTAAAAACTTTCGATGAGCGCGGCTTTTGTTTTTTTACAAATTTTACCGGTCGAAAAGCGCAGCAATTAGCAAAAAATCCTAACGCTGCTTTATGTTTTTATTGGGGAGTTCTGGGTCGCCAAATCAGAATTGAAGGCTCTGTAGAAGAGGTTTCAAAAGCGGAAGCCGACGACTATTTTGCCTCGCGTCGGCGCGGCAGCCAGATTGGTGCTTGGGCTTCTAAGCAATCGCAGGAAATGCAAAATTGGCAGGAATTTTTGGATAGAATTTCTGCAAAAGAAAAAGAATTTGAAGGCAAAGAAGTGCCGCGGCCTGAGTTTTGGTCTGGCTTTCGGCTAGTTCCAAAAAGAATTGAATTTTGGCAAGAAGGTGAGTTTCGCATTCACCGTCGCGATCTTTATGAGCGTGTTGGTGATGGCTGGAACGTGAAAATTATTTATCCATAACTTCTCCTTCTCTTGCCGTCATCCTTGAAGCCATAGGCTTCGAGGATCTTGTTATGTTCATCGTCAAACGCACGAGATCCTCGAATTGCTGATGCAATTCAAGGATGACGTTGTGGAGAGAGATGGAGATGGTTTTTTTTATTTTTAAAATGCTCGAAAAAGATTTCTTACAATCCTGTGAAACCGCGCTAATTGCGCTTGCGGATCGTGTTGAAGCGTTGGACGTGTCTGGAAAATTGGAAGTCGATTATGCCGACGGAATTTTGAATATCGTCATTTCAGAAAGTGGTGCGACTTACGTGATTAACCGCAATTCCGGCAATCAAAAAATCTGGTATTCCTCGCCATTTTCTGGCGCCAATTATTTTTCTTTTGACGGAAGTTGGAAAGATGCGAAGGGCGAAGAGCTTACAGAAAAGCTGCTTGCTGAGCTGCAGAAAATTCTTTAAGTGCACTAAGCTCGGACGGGGTTTGTAACCCCGTCTGAGGACAGAGAGCGTAAAAAGAATCTAACTAAACAAACTTTTATGAACAAATTCGGCGAAATTTTTTCTTTCACAACTTGGGGCGAAAGTCATGGCGAGGCAATTGGCTGTGTGGTTGACGGCTGTCCGTCTTTGCTTAATCTAAACGAAGGCGACATCCAAAAATATCTCGATTTACGTCGTCCAGGCCAATCAAAATTTACCACGCAGCGCCAAGAAAAAGATGAAGTAAAAATTTTATCAGGAGTCTTTGAAGGCAAGACCACAGGCACTCCAATCAGTCTCATTATTTTCAACCAAGACCAAAAATCTGGCGATTACGGTGACATTAAAGACAAGTTCCGTCCATCACACGCTGACTACACTTATTTCGAAAAATATGGCATTCGCGATTATCGCGGCGGTGGAAGATCATCAGCTCGCGAAACAGCAATGCGCGTTGCTGCAGGAGCGGTTGCTAGAAAAATTCTCGCACAAGAAAATATCGAAATTACCGGCTATTTAACACAAATCGGCGAGAAAAAAATTGATCGCACAAAAATAGATTTTGCTGAAATTTCGCGTAATGATTTTTTCTGCCCGGATGCTGATGCTGCAAAAAATTTCGCTGATTATTTAACTGAAATAAGAAAGTCTGGAGACTCTGTTGGTGCGGTTATAGAACTTGTTGCAAAAAATGTTCCTGCAGGATTTGGCGAACCAATTTACAATAAACTCGATGCAAAAATTGCTTCGGCGATGATGTCAATTAACGCGGTAAAAGCTGTAGAAATTGGTGAAGGAATGGCGGCTGCGCAAAAAAAAGGCAGTGAACTTGCCGACGAAATGTGGATGGAAAATGGCGCGCTGAAATTTTCTTCGAATCATTCCGGAGGCGTGCTTGGCGGCATTTCGTCAGGCCAAGATGTTGTTGTTCGTTTTGCCGTAAAACCAACCAGCTCAATTTTATTGCCACGTCGCACCGTCGATATTCATGGCAATAATTGCGAAATTATCACCAAAGGCCGCCACGATCCATGCGTTGGAATCCGCGCAGTTCCTGTGGGCGAGGCGATGCTTGCTTGCGTGCTTGCTGATTTTTTGTTGCTGAATAAAGCCAGAAAAGTTCGTTAAAGTTGGCGTTAAAAGCGGGACAAATTGGTTATTTTTTCGACGCGAAAAATCCAAAAACTTACTGCCTAAATTTAGGCTTCTAGCCGCTGCTTCTGGCAATTCTTATCGCCTAAATTTCTACAAATAATCTCAAAAAAATTATGAAAAACTTTGCAAAACTTTCTGTTGCTTTGTGCTTGATGTGCTCAGCAGCTTTTGCGCAACCACGCACAGCTGGTGGCTCAGGCGACGCTCCTCAAGGTGGTCCAGGTCATCGTCCTGGTGTGGAAAATTACTCACAAAATGATCAAGAGATAAAAAGAGAAATGCGCAAAAATTTGAAGCAAGATCGTATGGGTAATCGCGGCGATATGGCAAAATTAGAAAAGCCTTTGCGTGAGGATATGAAGCTTGCTAGTCCTCAAGATGGTCCGGGAGGAATGAGGCCAAATCCTAAAATGATGGAAGCTCGTAAGGAAAGAATGGAGGATCGTAAAGAATTCCGCCAAGAAATGCGCGATGAACGTAAGGAAAATCGTGGAGAAATGCGTAGAGAAAAGATGGAGGAACGTCGTCTTCAATAGTTTTTCCTGCGCTCAGACGGCGTTATGTAATGCAGTCTAGATGTTCATGCAAAATTTTTCTCACGTTGATTGAGTTACAAATTTTCTACTTCCACCTTCGCCTTCTTAAAATCTTCTACAAAATTCTCATCCCGCTTCAAAGCCTCAAACACCAGGTTTGCCAGCTGCTTTCCGCCTTCGATGTCACGCTGAAAATGCAGGCCAACCAAAACTCGATGTTGTGCAATTTCCCCTGCGCGTTGCAAAAATTGTTCTTTTTTCTGTGGAAAAATTTCGCCTAAAACCAGCGCCCAGATATAGGCTTTCGAGGTGTGCGAGCTTGGGTAAGACGAGCTTTTACTGCCTGGAATTAACAGCCAAATTCGCGAGTCAACTTGGTATGGTCGGCGTTCAAGCCAGTATTTTTTGATGCTGGTATTTGCTGCCCAAACCGTGTCGCTGGCTCTTTCCAGTAAGTGGTAAATTTTTGGATTTTGCTTGCGAGTTAGCGAAGCATCCACAAATTGCGCGACCATCTCGGCCTTGAGATTACGCTCCTCGAAGGCCTCATCAACTTCGTCAAAATCAATTTTTTGCTGAATTTTCAGCACGCGTTCAACTTCTTTTTTCTGTTCTTTGCTGCCTTCAATAAGCCCGCCATTTAAGGCTTTAGCCGAAATGAAGGGGGTTTCGAAATATGGTTTTGCCAAAGCAAATTCTGTTGAAAGCAAGAACAGTAAAAACGGCGCAAGCCTAGAAAATTGCATATTGGCGGGGATTTAAATTTTAAAATGAACAAACAAGCAAAACGAAAACGCAGCTTATCTCGCTTGATGGCGGTGCAAGTTTTCTTTCAATATGATTTTTTCAACCATCAAAAAAATCTCAGCGAAATCATCACCGATGTTGTTGAAAATTATGCGTTAAATTCTGACGAAGATTTGAGCTCTTATCGCCAAAAAATTGATGAAGATTTTTTGCAAAATTTGCTTGTTGGTTTAGAGCAAAATTATGCCGAAATTGATGATGAAATTTCTCCCCTTTTAAAAGAAGGAAAAACTCTGCGTGAGCTTGATTCTGTTGTGCTTAACATAATTCGTTTTGCAGCTTTTGAGTTGAAATTTATTGAAGAAACTCCCGCCAAAGTTGCCATTGATGAATATGTTGATTTAGCAGCAAGTTTTTTTGATGAGAAAAAAGTAAAATTCGTTAATGCGATTGTGGAAAATTTAGCCAAAAAATTTCGTAAAGATTTTGATTCTAATCCACCACATCATCCTTCTTAAATTGCGCCGAACCAGCGCCGTCATCCTTGAAGCCAGAGGCTTCGAGGATCTCGTTTTGTTCAACGTTAAACGCATGAGATCCTCGAATTGCTTGGCAATTCAAGGATGACGGTGGTTTATTCTTTATTAAAATTTCGTTCAAATGAACTCTAAAAAAATTCTTGTCGGAAAAGTTGTCAGCGCTTTTGGCATTAAAGGCGAAGTGAAAATTGTTAGTTTCTGCCAAGAACCAATCAAGATTGAGACTTACGCGCTGTTCGACGAAAAAGGAAATCCGCTTAAGCTAAAAATCAGCAACAAAAACAAAGCAATAGTTGGAAAAAGCCATGAAGGCGCAATTTTGCTGGCGCGAATTGAAGGTGTTGATGATCGAACCGCTGCAGAAAAACTTAATCAAGCGCCAATTTACGCCAATCGCGACGAGTTTGATGAAGTTGATGAAAATGAATTTTATCAAGTCGATTTGATTGGTCTGGCGGTGCAAGACGAATCTGGAAAGACAATTGGTAAAGTGCTTAACATCCTTGATTTTGGAGGTGGCGCGGCTCTGGAAATTGAATTTATTGAAGTTGGAATTCGCGGCAATTTGCAAAAAATTGAAAACTTTCCGTTCAAAAATGAAATCTTCCCGCAAGTCAATGTTGGCGCTGGTTTTATTGTGATTAATTTTCCTGATTTTATCGAAATCAAATGATCGAAATTCATCTTTTTAACACGCTAAGCGGCAAGCTTGAGCGCTTGCAAACAATTGAGCCAAATCACCTAAAAATGTATGTTTGCGGGCCAACGGTTTATGATCGTCCGCACCTTGGCAATGCAAGAAGCGCGGTGATTTATGATTTGTTTTTCCGCTTTTTTTTGAAGGTTTTTCCACGCGTCACTTACGTTAGAAATATCACTGACGTTGATGACAAAATTAACGCTGCAGCCAAAGAGCGCGGTATTTCGATTCAGCATTTAACCGCAGAAATTACTGAACTTTTTTATGCTGACATTGGCGCGTTAAATGTTTTGCGCCCAACATTTGAGCCGCACGCAACCACTCACATTGCTGAAATGATTGCGATGATTGAAAAATTAATTACCAACAAAAATGCCTATGAAAGCGGCGGCCACGTGCTTTTTGACGTTAATTCATATAAAAATTACGGCGAACTTTCTAATCGCAGCCTTGATGAAATGATTGCTGGGGCGCGCGTGGAAGTGGCTTCTTACAAAAAAGACCCGCTCGACTTTGTGCTGTGGAAGCCCGCTGCTGCAGGCGACGACGCTTCCAGCATTTTTGATTCGCCTTGGTCAAAAGGTCGTCCGGGTTGGCATATTGAATGCTCGGCGATGAGTTCAAAATATCTGGGTGCCGATTTTGATATTCACGGCGGCGGTGCAGATTTGCAGTTTCCGCATCACGAAAATGAAATTGCGCAAAGTCGCTGCGCTAATGCAAATTCCACTTATGCAAGATTTTGGGTGCATAATGGATTTTTGACGGTGAATGGCGAAAAAATGAGCAAGTCGCTGAAAAATTTCATCACGGTGCGAGACCTGCTTAATCAAGGAATTGACGGAGTTGTCATTCGCTACTTTTTGCTTTCCAGCCATTATCGAAAACCCTTAGATTTCACGCAAAAAACTTTGGATGACGCACAAAAATCTATCGAAAAATTTCATGCTGTTTTGCCGTCAGAAGTTCTTGAACAGCCGCTTGGCGAAGTTGATGAAAAAGTTTTGGAATGTTTGGCAAGTGATCTGAATTTTGCTAAAGCCTTGTCTGTGCTGCATGAAACGGCAAAAAGTTTAAAAGCTAACCGCAATGAAACTGCGCTGCAAAACTTTGCCGCGACCCTTGACTTTCTTGGATTGCTTACAAAAAGGCATGTTGCAACTGCACAAAATAAAACCTGCGAAGCCAATGAGATTGATGAAAATTTCATCAATTCGCAAATCGCTCTTCGTCTAAAATTTAAGCAAGAAAAAAATTTCCAAAAGGCTGATGAAATCAGGCAAAATCTGCTTTTGCAGGGTATTGTTCTTGAAGATCAAAAAGGCCAAACGCTTTGGAAAAAAGCCTAATTCTTAAACCTTTAAGTTGATTTTATGTCGTCTTCGTCTCCGTCTCCGTCTCCGTTACAATCGAGATCACCAACTGCTGATCCAGATCAAAGTCGCACAGGTTCTCTTAATGGTTCTTTACAGGAAGATGGTGGGGGGGCAGGTTCGCCTTCGTCACTAGCAAGATCAGAAGCTGGTTCTCCAGAAGTACAAGATGATTTTACAGGAACACAGGGTCAGGGTGGAAGATCTTATGATGCTTCAAGAAATATGAAAACCGCTACTGTGACTCCGATTGATCATTTGCCTGGCGCAAGAGCTAGAATTGCAGCAGGAGCGCCAGAAAGAACAGTGGCGCATGCGCAAAGAAAACCTCCGGCTTCACATTTGAGGGCAAAGTTTCGACGAGTTTTGGCGCCTCAACCAAGAGTTGGTGCAATGATGGGTCAAGGACAACAGACAAGACCTTCTACTGGGAGTTTTGTCTTCCGTCACATTCCATTAGGAACGGGTCAGACAGCAAGAGCTTCTACTACTCCTAAGACCGTGACCATAGATGAAGCTACTCAATCTTTGTTGAACCAAGGTTACTCAAGATGGAACCCCAGAACCTGGGGGCGCGGTTGGACAAAATTTCCGGCGAATTTTCAAGAGGCGAACAGAAATGCTTACAAAAATAGTGTAAAAGTCTCGGCTTTTTCACGACTTATCGAGCGCGTTTTTCACAAAGTCACAAAAACAGAAGATGATGTTGTGCGTCATGCTTTAGAGGGTGGAATAACAGATAAATCTCCATCCACTTGGTCGGCTCAGAGGTTGCTTAATGTTGTGAGACCGAGAAGAGGTGGCGCTGTCCAAGATACAACCAATCCATTTCCATCAAGGGCAAGGATGAGGGCTGTTGCGGCGGCAAAAGATGATGATGATGCTGCAAAACTTATTGCGAAAGGTGGAATTTTTCTTGCAAAAACCCCGAGAACAATTTTGACACCTGGTGGGCCAGGCACCTCTCCAACCGCAACTGCAGCACATGCTTTGATTAAGCAAGCGAGAACCAAGACTGGAACTTCCGCTAAAGCAGTGAAATTGCCAGAATTAGAAGATTTATCAGATATTTTGCGTGAAGAAGATGAAGCGGTTTTAAGGGGAATTGATCTTGCAGCACCTACTTCATTTGAAGGCGAAAGAGAAGTCGCAATAGATAGCAAATCTGTTGCATTGAAGCGTGCAATTTCTGAGGCGATTAAAAATCAAAGAGAGCAAGAAAGAGAAAGGCTGAAGGAAAAAGGGTTTGTTGGTATTAACTATTACGGTATTGAAAATGCAGATAGTGCGGATCTTAAATCAATCAGAGCATTAAAGCGCGATGCCAATTACTTTACAAAATTGCTAGAGCAAGATTATGCAAAACGTGTTGCGGTTAAAAAAGCTGAGCAGCTGATGCAAGAAGACATAAAAGTGGTTGAGCAGATGATAAATTTGGCTCGAAGTGACGAACAAAGAAAGAGGCTTCAGGTCAGAAAAGAGGCGGTAAAAATAATTAGACAGGCGCAAATTAAGCATATCAAACAGATGCCTTGCAATCAAGGAGGGGAGTCTTTGACGTGTTGGCCGACTGAATTTGATAAAGAGATGCTTCAGTTGCCCATAACACATCCAAATGCTTTAGAGAAACTTGTATTTTATGAACAAGGAGTGGCTCTTGGAACGAAGGTTAAAGATGGATATGTTAACGCTTGCGCTGGCGAAAGAACTGATTTGAGCGCTTCTTTTGCATGCCCTTTTGTTGGTAGAAAAATTTTTACTGAAACAGGAGGAGTTGAATTTAAGCTTAGTACCATTTTGGCAGAAATGCCATTTAATGATGCTTCAAAAACAGCAGGGAAAGTGACTGTTGCTAGCGGCTATAAACCCGAAGAAAAATTAAATTTAGATAAGGCAAAAAGTCAGATGCACAAACTGTTGAAAGGAACTTCTTTCTTACAAGAGCAAGAATTGTCTGACAATGCTGACTTTAACTATGCATTGTCGAAGGTGACTTTTTCAGATTTAGCGCAAAAAGCTTCTTATGAAGAACAATTAGCAAGCGCAGTTCGTTTATTTAGCCAATCAAGAAGATATTGTCGCATAGAAATAGATGAGAAATCTGCGAAACTGCATGATGTGATGGCCAACAAAGAGATTAGAAATGGTTTAGAACCTCGGCCCGCAAAAGATGATTTTTACGGCTCACTTGAGTTATTGATGGAAAGTGGAAGCTCAGAAGCATATGGTGATAAACCAAAAGTTTCTGCAATGCTTATGAATCATCAAACGAAGATGAATTTTATTGGCGGACCAAAAGGATTGGCGAAGATGGAAGAGCAATTCATAAAAAAATTCTCAGCTGCAAATCTTTGTGGAAGTAAAGACGAAGCGCGCCGTGTTTTTGCCATGAGTATTGCTGATCCTTTTGCTGATATAGCATTATTGCTTAAACTCCAAGAGGCGCTTCCTGATGAAAAAGATGCAGAAAAAAAATTGCCGGCAGTTCTTAATTTGCTTGAAGCTCAGGCTAAAATAACTGCGAAAGAATATAAGCTTGCGGTATTGGAAAGGAAGAAGCGTGAAGGTGAAGGAAGGGTAGGAGGAGATGTTAGTATGGACGTTGTTACCTCAGTTAATGGCGAGATAGCAATTGCACAGCAAGAATTAGAAACACTAAAAAAACAAAGATCGAGTCTATTAATTTCTTCCGAAGTATCTCAAATCTTCGGAGAGAATTTCGGAGAGAATGGTTGCAAGCCCGTACTTTTTTCGCCACAAGCGACAGAAAAGAAGTCTACAGAAAAGAAGTCTAGAGAGGATTCTAAACAAATTATCTTTATTAAGTACGGCTCTGGAGCTTTACTTACACCTCAAGAGTTAAACGAGTTTAAATCTGCAGTTGTGTGTGAGATTTTGGCTAGAGCAGGTATTGCTAAATCCTCAACAAAACCGGCGCAGTTATCTTTAACAGAAGCGGCGTCTAAAGTTTTAGAAGACCTGAAAGATAGGAAATTGTTGTTAGTAGGTAATAATAGTTTCAGCGAAGATAACCTGTTAAGCCTGTGCCTAGATGGTCTAGGAAATGTTCAAGGTTCTGGATTATCGGAAAAAATTAAATCACTTACTCAAGCGGTAGATAAAGTTCGTGCTAATGAGGCTAAAATTCCTAATTTAAGAGCTGGGTATGCAGCTCTTGTTCAAGCCTATCAGCCGCCTGTTCGTGCTGCAACAATGGCTGGAGCTGCAGCAGATGTTGGAGCCTCGGCAGGCGTTGGAGTGGGTGTTGGAGCTGTAGCTGTAGCTGGAGCTGGAGCTGGAATATCTACTGTTGCAACAACTACTGATGTGAGCCGCTCAATAAGTGAATCAATTCAAGTTTTACGTAGTCTTTTAGGAAAAGTTGTTCAGCGGCCCGTCCCTGGGGCAAAATCCAGAGGTGCTGCGTCAGGTACAGTTGCGCCTGATAAGGCCACCGAAGTTGAGAGAGGAAGTGTTCCTGCTGGAGCGAGGGTGCCGTCTTTTGCTGAAAGGTTTTCTAGTCGGCGTACTGAAGGCAGTGAAAGATGGGCGGATATGGAAGATGTAGAGATTAAACTAGGTGATGAACCATTTAAAATTAAAGCAAATAGACGTTTATATGCTAAATCTTCACCAGAAGCTACTCAAGAGTTGTTAGATGCTGTTGAAGTGTTTAGGGCAATTGCACTGAATGCTCATTTGAATGCTACAGCAGAAGGAATTGATCGGGAGTTTTCTAAGCAATGTAATGCGCTTGGTATTGGTCTTCCTAAAGTTTCCGATACTTATTCCTCACATGTTCCTCAGCAATTGAGAGAAAGGATCGCTTCAATTGCTGAGGATTTTAGAGCAGGTCATGCCCCTGGCACTCAGCCTGCAAGACAAGATGAAGGCGGTGCTGCCATGGGTCGTAAACATTTTGTTCCATTGGAAAGAAGAAGGGAAGTTTCTAGCACTTCTTTTGTAAGTTCTGTTAGAGCGCGGCAAGCAGGCCACGGTCTTTCTTTTGAGATTAATCCTGCTTTGCCAGAAGATATGAAAACCATTCTGACGACTGCAAAAAAGATGGTTGCTGTTAGTGTAAGAGAAACTGTTTCAACAGCTCGTTGACGGCGTTACGTAATGCTGTCTGGACGTTCATGCAAAAATTTGTTAATAAGTTTGACATGAAATTGCGTTCGATGTTGCAAACCCTGCCCGAGCAATAGGCCGTCATCAAATAAAATTTGCGACTATTT
>JBIKKP010000017.1:0-31330 GCA_044360285.1 Rickettsiales bacterium | reverse complement strand
CTCCTTTTTTTAAAAGGATATTCAAAAAATCATTTCTAGATCGAAAAAACTTTTCACCCATCTTTAGCCCTTGAATAACAAGGGTTGATGAGGTTTTGTTAGTTTCTTAACCGGACAGTAGTGGTTACAAATGCCGCCTGAGCGGGTTGTTGGGGTGGGTTTTTTTCTTACCTAGCAGCCGTCATCCTTGAAGCCAAAGGCTTCGAGGATCTCGTTTTGTCTAGCGCTAAAACGCACGAGATCCTCGAACTGCTACGCAATTCAAGGATGAGGGCTGTTTTTTTACTCTTTTTCCTCTTTTTTCTCCTTCGCCATTTCCAGCAAATCATCGGCGTGCAGAAGTTCTGTTTTAGCGCTCTTATCAAATTTATCTTTTGCTTGCTTGGCGTATTTTCGGCATTTTTCTTTCTCGCCAATTAAGCAATTAAACTCGGCCAAAGACAGTAAAGACAGGGCTTCATCGCCAGTTTTGTTGTAAGCTCTGGCGAGTTGTTTGAATAAAAACGGATTATCGTTTTCAAAAGCCTTAGCTTCTTTAAGCCTTGAAATTGCAAGCTTGGCAAGGTCTTTGTCGCTTCCTTTGACGTTTAAAATTGCTTCCGCTAAAGAAATTTTTGCTAGCGCGGAATCTTGCATACCAAGTTGTTTAACCGCTTGGTTGTAAGTGATAGCTGCATCGCTAACCCTTCCACCTTCAAATAAAATCTGGCCTTTCATCTCATAGAAAAATCCGTCAGCTGGATTTCGTTTTATCAATTCATCAAGCATTTGCGTGGCCTTATCGATTTCACCTTTTTTAAAAAGTGCGATTGATTTTGCGTAAAGTGCGGCATCGTCATCACGATTTTTATATTTTTCTAAGGTGCTTTGCGGATTTTTGGTGAAGCCTTCGAGCTTGGCAAGAGTAAGTGAAAACGAGCGTTGCAATTTCTGATTTATTTTTTTGTTAGAAAAATTTTGCGAAGCAGTTCGTGCCTTAATCAGGTCTATACGTTTACGACTGACTGGGTGTGAAAGTAGATATTCGTCGATTTGATTTTGAGTTGCTTTCGATTCCGCCTCAAAAAATTCCAACAAATTTACAAGTCCATTAGCTGGATAGTGCATCTTGGCGAGGTATTGAATAGCATATTGATCTGCAGCTTCTTCCTGCGTTCTGGTGAAACGTGCGTATAATCTTTGTGCAGTTTGCGAACCGCCAAGAATCAGCGCGGCTGCTGCATCAGGAGCTCCGGCGGCGGCGGCGCCAATGCCAAGTAAATAACTTAGAAGCATGGCACCTTGAGCCTCGCTTTGACCTTCGGAAGAGCGCGCCAAATGGCCGCCAGTGATATGTCCGGTTTCGTGGGCAAGCACGCCAATTAATGCGTCAGGAGTTTGATATTTTGTGATTAATCCAATGTTGATGAAAACGTTCTGGCCGCCTGATACGAAAGCGTTGATGCTGTCATCGTTGACGATGTAAATTTTGATATTTTTTGGATCTAAATTTGCGGCAAGAAAAATTGGATTGGCGATTTCCCACAAAAGTTTTTCAGTTTGTGCGTCGCGAATTAGCGAGGCTTGCGCGAAGGCTTGAGCTGAAAAAGTGACAGCAAAAATTAGCGGTAGAAAAAACTTAATTTTTAGCATTTGGTTTTTAGTTATAGCTCTCCTTTTTTAAAAAATTCCCGTCACAATTTTTATGTTCCAATCCCCGCGCGGCAATAAAATCACGGAAGCAACCAAGCATTTAGTTTTTTTTGCAAGCTTGGCGATGATTATTGTGGTTTTGGTTTTTTTGATTCGCGACGAAGCAAAAATTCCGCAACGAGAAATTGTTTTAAAGATTGATTTGAGCAATCACGTCAATGTTTGCGAGCCAGAAGAGCCGCTGCAAGATAAGTCGTTCTTCGATTTTTAATGTTGGAAAATCACGTCGAAAATTTTTTAGAAAAATTACGTGCTGAAGATGGTTTAGCAAAAAATACCATATCCTCTTACCGCCTTGATTTAGAGCTTTTGTCGCGATTTCTTGCGCCAAAAAATATCACTTTTACGCAGCTAAAATTTGAAGATTTACAGGATTATTTTTTGTTGCTGCATCAGCAAAATTTGAAGTCTGCTTCAATTGCTAGAAAAATTTCTTGTTTCAAAAATTTTTACAAATTTTTGGAAAATGAGAATGTTGTAAAAGACAATCCAACCCTGCATTTACAGACTCCGAAGCGCGATATAAAATTGCCAAAATTTTTAAGCGAAGAGGAAGTTTTTAAACTGCTGGATTTCGTTAATCGCGATAATTCCGAGTTTGGCATCAAGCTTTCTTGTTTGTTGGAAATTCTTTATGCTGCCGGACTTCGCGCCAGTGAACTTGTTTCGCTGCCAATTGAAGCAATTTGTCCAATTCAAGAAGAGCCATACATTCGCAATTATCTGATCGTGAAAGGGAAGGGAGGTAAGGAGCGCTTGGCTCCGCTCAATAAATCGGCGATTAAAAAACTGCGTCAATATCTGCAATTACGCGCAGCACTTGGTTTTGAAAAATCAAAATGGCTTTTTGTTGGAATGGCGCCAGCAAGTAAAAAAGCTGGTGAAATTCGGCGTAAAAATATCGCGTTGCCAACTACGCATCTTACACGTCAGCGTCTGCATCAAATGTTAAAAGAATTGGCAAAAAAAGTTGCAATTGATCCTGACCGCGTTCATCCCCACGTGTTGCGCCATTCCTTTGCAAGTCACTTGCTAAACAGTGGTGTTGATTTGCGAATTTTGCAGGAATTGCTTGGCCACAGCGATATTTCGACGACGGAAATTTATACGCATATTCTTGATTCAAAATTGCGTGATTTGGTGTTAAAACATCATCCATTAACAAAGTTCAAAACATGACAAGCGCTAGAGCGGCAGGACTTTTGGTGACTGCGCAAAATTTACGAAAAAAACTTGCTGAGCTAAAAAAACGCGAAAAAGAGGTGGAAAATAATAAAGGATTTTCTGCAAGCGGCGTATCAAAAAAAGTTAGCGTCGAAGATGAGAAAGAAGACTTGGGTGCGCAAGAAGCAATGATTTCAGAATTGCTTGGCGAAACAGATTTGGCACAACTGCGTGAGCAACAAGAAGAACAAAAAGAAAAAGATTTGGGAGAAGATGAAGCGGCGGTTTCACGCAATCTTTCTTCTCTTGGCGAAGCAATGAGTTTGGCAAAAGTTGTTAAAGACAATCTTGAACAAAAAGGATTCTCTTGTGCAATTTCAACGCGTGGAGATAATGTCACGCTAGAAATTAATTCTGGACCAGAGGTGCCAAGCGTTGATTTTCTAGAGTCTGCGGTTGCTGATGGTGAAGAAAATTTGTCTCATGGTCATGCTGCGGAAGTTTTAGCCAAGCGCGCTTTGCGGGATTCTTTGAGGGAAGTAATTCGTTAAGTGTAAATTTTTTTTGCTACAGCACCAATAAAAAAGTTGATAATTAAGAACTGAAAAAAAATAAGTTGTCTTGCTTATCTGCCGCAAATGATCTGCTCTTGCGTTCCAACAAAATTCAACTTCTAAGTATGAAAAATAAAAAACTTTCGGCCTTTTCCTTTATTGAGCTTTCGATAGTCATCCTAATCATTGGTATCTTGGTGGCTGGTATTGTTTCTTCTTCAAGGCTTGTTGGTCAATATCGCATTACCAGCGCAAGAAATACCTCAAGCTCTTCATCAATTGCCTCTATCTCAGGCATGATTTTGTGGTTGGACGTTGTTGCGGAAAACAAAATTACCAATACCTCAGACGTTGCTCCAGTTGATGGAGACAGAGTAAAGACTTGGGTTGATGCTAATCCGCAATCAACAACTCCAATTACCTTCTCACAACCTGCCGCTGGCACTGGTCCAGTTTACGAAAGTGATGGTATCAACAATCTTCCTACTCTATATTACCAAGGTACAGCTTCTGGTGGAACAGGCACCTGGGATCACGACAGTGACAATGGTACTGCCGCAGTTTCTTCTGCTGGTTGTTTGACCAACGGCTCTTATGACTCGACAATCAATCCAGGAAGATTTACTGCTTTCATTGTATTCCAACCACTAGTTGATGTGAGCAGCAACACTGGTTCTATCTATTCTAGCGTTGGCAGCAACACTGGCTTCTCGCTTGTTAAAGCTGCTACAAAACTGACTGCAAATTTTGGCACCGGTTCTGGAGTAAAAGCATTGCATTCTGTTAGTACCGCGCTTCGTAATTCTTATATTATGAGCATGACTAGAAGCGCTACTACTAGCAACTATTATCTCAATGGTGCTGTTGCTACAACCTCAAGCACTGGCGCTGAAGACGCTGCCACTCTTACTGCTTTGACTGTTGCAGCTTACACAGCAAATTCTACTGCTGCTACTGGCGTGGGCTGTGCAGTTACTCCTGGCCTATACTTCAACGGCTACATTTCTGAAGTTATTCTTTTCGATCGCGATTTGAAAGCTGAAGAAAGACGCTCTGTTGAAAGCTACTTATCTAAAAAATACGGCGTAAGAGTTTCTGTATCTTAGGGTTAGTTGCCGATAGATAAAAAAACCGCTCCAGAAAAAATTCTGGGGCGGTTTTTTTATGTCTGAAATTTGGTTGAAAATGACCAATTTTATTTAATTCATGCTCAGTTTGTCGAATTGCGACAATTGCAGCATCAAGAATTTACAATTCTTCGCCAAATACGCGCTGATAAAATTCTCGGATCACCATTTTTTCGTCATCAATAACTTTGTTTAAAAAACTCAAAGTGAAGGCCATTTTAACTGAGCCAAAAATTTCGATATTTTTTCCCCAAGCAATCAAAGTGCGTAGCGAAATCAGGTTAGAAACATCGCCATTCTTAAAGGCTTCACGCGTTAAATTTGCCAAGCGAATCATCATCTTAGCGCTGTTTTGATGCAGCTTAGAATTGAGGAATGGCAGCTTTTTGAGCAAAATTTCCAGCTCATGTTTTTCATCGAGATAATTCAGTGAAGAAACAATGTTCCAGCGATCCATTTGCGCCTGATTAATCAGATTTGTGCCGTGATAAATTCCCAAATCGTCACCCGCGCCAAGGGTGTTAGATGTAGCAAAAAGGCGGAAATTTTTATGCGGCGTGATGATTTCATTTTCTTCAAGCAGCGCAAATTTTCCCTCTTCTTCAAGCAGGCGCTGAATCACAAAGGAAACATCAGTTTTGATTGCGTCATATTCATCCATCACCAGCGCAATGCCGTTACGTAGCGCGAATGGGATTATGCCTTCCTTAAATTCAGTAATTTGCTTGCCGTCTTTGAGTTTGATTGTGTCTTTTCCAACTAAATCGAGACGAGTTATTTGCGAATCGAAGTTGATGCGCAAGCAAGGCCAGTTAAGGCGCGCTGCTACTTGTTCGATGTGAGTTGATTTACCAGTGCCGTGCATTCCTTGAATCAAAACACGACTGTTAAAAGCAAAGCCAGCAAGAATCGCTAGCGTAGTTTTTTCATCAAAAACGTAATTTTCATCCAAAGCTGGAACTAAGCCAGAAGATGCTTCAACGCCATTTACGGCAAAATTGCAACTAAGTCCAAAAAGTTTTTTTGTGTCGATCTTTTTACCGCTACTCATGAAATTTTTTATTTTTTGTTGTAATTTTTATTGGCCAACAGCGCCCGATTTACAAGCGTCTCGAAGTTTTTATGCGTAAATTTTTCTGCAGTTTGCGGCGTTAATGCTGCAACGAAAGCGAGATATTTTTTGACATCAAAGAAATCGCGATAGCTGCCTAAATCGTCAGATCCAAACAAAAAACGTGTTGGATATTTTTCCAGCAGAGCCACCCAATCCTTACTTGGCAAGCCTTCAGCCATGATATAATTTTCTAAAACAACGAAAGAAAGATCGATGTAAAGGTTTTGATTTTTTCTTAACATGCTGTCGAGAGTTGCTGGCAAATCAGCAATTACAATGTTTCGCATCACGCCGCCGTGAGCTAAAATAAAATTTGTTTTACGGTGACGGTGCAAAACTGCTTCGATTTCTTTAAGATTATCTGCCGGCGTTGGGCCTTTAAATGAGCGGTGCGAAAGGTTGTTGTGTAAAAGCACAAACCATTTTCTTTCGCCAGCTAAATGATAAATTGGATCAAGTGCTGCTGAATTAATTTTTGACGGCGGATTCATCTGATCAGACATGATATCATGATCGCCAAAAATTTCGCCAAAGCCAACAATTGGTAAATCAGAATAAAGTGCGATGGTTGATTTTACTGCATCGATGGCCCCTAAATCAAAATGCAAAAAGCCGTTAATTAAGAAGAAAAATTTCGATTTTTTCTGTGCATCAAGCTTACGAAATTCTTCAAAAGTCGGAATGTCGGAAATTGTATTCCAATAAAATTTTGAGTTTTTGTCGGTGTAATAAGTTGGGCGAGTGCCATTGGCTTCGTTCCAATGTTCTAGCAGTGGTAGCGAGTTTAACAAAATTTTTCTTACGCAATTTTTCTCACTTTCATCGTAAATTTTTTCTAGGCTCTCGCCTGTCATAATAAAATTTTTTGGATGAAAGTGAAGGTCGTTGAAATTGTGGCGGCAGCGATTTTTTTCGTCAAAAAGTTCAAATTCTTTTTGCGAAATATCAAATTGGGCTTTGCCGATATAGCCGTGATTATACTCCTTTGCAGTAGCGCCATTACTGATTAAAAGCGCGGTGAGTAATTTGAAAAAAAATCTCATTTCCCTTTTTTTGTGTGAGTTTTTTTGGAGAAAGTTTTCTCTTTTTTGCCGGCGAAAGGATTTTCACTTTTGCGTAAAACCAGGCGAACTGGCGTTAAATCAAGGTTAAAAGTTTTGCGCAGCGAGTTGATTAGATATTGCTGATAAGCGCCTTCCAGAGGCTTGATATGATTGGTGAAAACGGCAATTGTTGGCGGACGTTTTTTAATCTGCGTGGCATATTTCAACTTTATTGGCTGCCCGCGGTGCAGTTTTGGTGAATGTGCGCTTTCCGCCATTTTCAGCCATTCGATGAGCTGGCTGGTTGAAAGATAAGTCTTCCATTGCTCGTAAGTTTTCAGCGCAAATTCCAAACATTTTTCAACATTATAGCCGGTTTTGGAAGAAAGCCCAACTATTGCCGCGCCATCAATTCCGGGCAGTGCCGCGATAATATCTTTGCGCAGTTCACGAATAAAAGTTTCTTTATCTCCTTGCACAGCATCGATTTTATTGATACCAAAAACCAATCCGCGGCCCTCGCGCAGGACTTCGCCAGCTAGAGCGCGGTCTTGGTGATCGAAAGGTGAGGTGGCGTCAATTAATAAAATTACAACTTGGGCGAAACGTACGGCTCTAAAGCTATCAAGGCTCGAGAGCTTTTCGAGTTTTTGCACAATGTTGGCTTTTTTGCGAATTCCGGCGGTGTCAATCAGGCGTAAATTTTGGTCTTTGAAAGTGAAGTCCAGCGCAATTGCATCACGCGTAATTCCCGCTTCTGGCCCAGTGATTAGGCGGTCTTGACCTAAAATTTTATTTAAAAAAGTTGATTTGCCGGCGTTTGGGCGACCGATGATTGCAACCTGCAGCGGCGCGTTGTCATCGTCATATCTGTTATCGCTAAACTCGCCGAATTTTGCTTCATATTCTTCAATTTCTGGAGCGATTTTGTCATATAATTCGCCAAAGCCCAATTTGTGTTCAGACGACAGAGCTGTAGGTTTGCCAAAGCCAAGTTTGTAAAACTCACTACCAAAAGTTTCTTCACCAAAATTTTCGCATTTATTAGCGATGAGGATGGTTTTTTTATCCAACTTTTTCAGCCAATTGGCGAAGTGAAAATCAATCGAATTTACGCCACTTTTTCCATCAACAACAAACAGGCACAAATCGGCGTCAGCAACGGCCGCTTCGGTTTGTTCGACCATTCTTTTTTCCAGCGATTTGTCTGAAATTTGATTTTCCAAACCCGCAGTGTCGATGGCGATGAACTCAAGTGGGCCAAGCTTTGCGCGCGCTTCTTTGCGATCACGCGTCACCCCTGGAGTGTCGTCAGTAATAGCAATTGAGCGGCCAACTAATTTATTGAAGAGCGTTGATTTTCCAACGTTCGGGCGGCCGATGATGGCAATTTTAAACATGATTCAAAGTGTAAATATCTTTAACCGCTTTTGCGATATTTTTTTGGCGCATAAAGTGCTCGCCAATCAGGAAACAGTTGATTCCAGCTTGTTGCAGCAATTCGATGTCAATTGAACTTTTTATGCCACTTTCAGCGACCAAAACATAATCGCTTGGCACTTGCTGCGACAAGAAAAGCGAAGTTTCGAGATCAACTTTCAGCGTTTTTAAATTGCGATTATTGATGCCAAGCAACTTGCTTTTGAGCGCGGATGCTCGCTGCAGCTCGGCCTCGTCATGAACTTCCAATAAAACCGATAAACCAGCATCAAGCGCGCAGGTTTCAAGTTCTTGCAATTTTTTGTCATCAAGCATGGCGAGGATCAACAAAATGCAGTCAGCGCCAAGCATTTTTGCTTCGTAAATTTGGTAAGAATCGACAATAAAATCTTTACGCAAAATTGGCAGCGAAGTGATTTGGCGCACTTGCGAAAGATATTCGTTTTTGCCCTGAAAATATTTTTCATCAGTCAAAATTGAAAGGCAGGTAGCGCCGCCATCTTCATAGGCTCGGGCAATTTCTAGATGATTGAAATCTTCGCGAATTAAACCGTGTGATGGTGAGGCTTTTTTGATTTCGCAAATCAGCGAAATTTCGCTTTTTTCGTTCTTATTTTTTAGTGCTAAGAAAAAATCTTTTGGCGGATTTTGACATTTTATTTTTGCACAAATTTCTGGAACCGACAAAAGCTTCTTACGCTCGCGAACCTCAAACAGCTTATGTTGGTAGATTTCCTCAAGGATATTTTTCATGAAAATTCTTTATTCAAAATTAGCTAACGGCCTTTAAGTTGCGACCCTTTCGACCCTAGAGTCGCAATCTCGCAAATTCAAATGTTATGACCAAGTTTACTTTGGAAAACTTTCCAAACACGCGTTTACGCCGCAATCGTCAAGCGTCGTGGATCCGCGATTTGACTGCGCAAACCACTATTTCAGCGAAGGATTTAATTTTGCCGCTTTTTGTAATTGAAGGTAAAAATCAGCGTGAAGAAATTTCTTCGCTTCCTGGTGTTTTTCGTCTTTCAATTGATTTGTTGGTGCAAAAAGCAAAAGAGGCGCACGATCTTGGTATTCCTGCGTTGATGCTGTTTCCAGTTACCGAACAAAAATTGAAAAATGCTGATGGAAGTGAGGCGCTAAATCCTAAAAATCTGGTTTGTCGCGCTGTTCGTGAAATCAAAAATGCGGTTCCAGAAATTGGCGTAATTTGCGATGTCGCGCTCGATCCATACACCTCGCATGGTCAGGACGGATTAATTGATGAAAATGGTTATGTGTTAAATGACGAAACAGTAGAAAAACTCTGCGAACAAGCTTTAATACAAGCTGCAGCAGGTTGCGACGCGCTAGCACCTTCCGACATGATGGATGGAAGAATTGGTGTGATTCGCATGGCTCTAGAGCAAAACGGTTTTCAAAATACTTTGCTGATTTCCTACGCCGCGAAATTTGCTTCTAATTTTTATGGACCTTTCCGCGACGCTGTTGGCTCAGCAGCTAATTTAAAGGCGGACAAAAAAACTTACCAAATGGACTTTCGTAATTCAGCAGAAGCCATGCGCGAAATCGCCATGGATGTTTCAGAAGGTGCCGATGCAATAATCATAAAACCAGGTTTGCCTTACTTAGACGTGGTCAAAGAAGCCTCACAAAATTTTTCGCTGCCAATTTTTTCTTACCAAGTCAGTGGCGAATATGCAGCCTTGGCATTTGGTGCAAAAGCAGGGGCACTTGATTTTATGAAAACCTTGTTTGAGACCGTCGCTGCTTGCAAACGTGCAGGCGCTAGTGCGGTGATTAGTTACGCTGCCAGCGAAATTGCTAAAAAAATTTCTTAAAAAATGAGTGGTCCACAAAAACCAGGGCATAGACGCAGTAGTGCCGCAGAAGATCTAGGCTCTTTATTGACAGGGGGTGCAATTGTGGGGGTTGATGGAGCCGATCCAACTTCTGAAGATGCTAAGCACCCCTTATCTGGTTTTGTTATTCTAGTGGCGTTCCAGCGGACTCGATTAGGCAGCCAGCCTTTACTAGGTCAGCAACTCCCGGTTCAGCGGACTTTACTAGGCCAGCAACTCCCGGTCCAGCCCAAAGAAGAGTTTTAGAGTCGCCTGACTATTCTTCTGGCTACGATGATCTTTTTAATGAACTGAAGAAAGCAGATAAACCTGCCGCGACACATCAAGCTCAGCTTATTGTGCAAGAGCCAAGGTCAAGATTTGGTCCCCGGGGTAGGAAGGTAGTAACCCTTGAGGAAGCTCTTTCGTCGGAAAATATAAACAAGGGAATTGCTTTCGGAGAAAAAGCTGAAAAAATTTTTGCGAATCGCTTTGGCAGAGATGGCGCTGGAGGTGGCGCTGGTCGTGCTGGCGGCGGTGGCGTGGGTCGCGGCTGAAGATAGAATAATCTTCGTCATTCTTGAAGCCATAGGCTGCGAGAATCTTGTCATGAGATTCTTGGACGCTTCCGATCCAAGGATGATCGGTAAAATAATTACATCTTTTTAGCAATTTTTAAGCCAGAAACTAAAACGGCAATGCTGGCGAAATAAGCAATAAGCTGCAGGCCGCAAGGCTGGTCGATGTAACCAAAAAACAGGTTCAAAAATTTTCCAACAAAACTTTGCTGCGGTAAAATTCCTGAAAGATCGATTGCTGGTTGGCCCAGAGCTGGCGCGATTCCAGCGTCAACCCAAAATCCAATTCCCTGCGAAATAATTCCAGCGGCGAAGAAAACTAAAAGCCAGCTGGTGAGGCTAAAGAAGTGGCGTCCGAAGCTTTTGAGTAAGCCAAAATAAAGGGCTAAACCACAAGCGCTGCCAAGCAAAGCGCCGCAAACAAGTCCAAAAATAATTTGTGAAATTTCTGTGCCAGAAATGTAAGCGCTATAGCTGAAAAGCACAATTTCCGCGCCTTCGCGCAGCACAGAAAGCAAAATGATGACGGCTAAAATATAGAGCGGTTTGTGACCTTCACGAACGGAATTTCCCAAACGTTTTAATTCGCCAGAAAGCGATTTGGCGTGCTTTTGCATCCATAAAACCGTCCAGCCAATCATTGCGCCGGCGGCAAGCAAAACGAGTCCGTTGAAAAATTCTTGTCCCAAGCCGTCAAGGCTTGCGGAAATGCTGTCGGTGAAAAATGCTAAAAGAGACGCGCCAAGGATTCCGGCGCAAACTCCGCCAAAAATCCACTTGCCACGGCCAGCGATGTTTTTAGTTGCGGCGCTTAGAATTCCAATGATGAGCGCGATTTCTAGAATTTCGCGAAAAACTACGATCGTAATTTGGAGCATATTTATTTTTTATTTAATGAACCCAGGCCAGCGCGAGCTTTCAATTTACATTCACTATCCGTTTTGCAAATCAAAATGTCCTTACTGCGACTTTAATTCGCACGTTGCGGCAGAGATCAATCATCGGCGCTTTTTACGCGCTTATGAAACTGAGTTAGATTTCTTTGCAGCAAAGTTGCGTGGCAGAAAAATTACCACCATTTTCTTTGGTGGTGGCACGCCATCGCTGATGCCGTTGTTTTTAGTGGAAGGAATTTTGAAGAAAATTTCTGCGCTTTGGCAAGTTGATGAAAATTGCGAAGTCACTTTGGAAGCCAATCCAACATCTTTCGAAGCCGCTAAATTCAAGGATTTGCGCGGTCTTGGCATTAATCGACTTTCGCTTGGAATTCAGGCGTTAAATGACGTCGATTTGAAATTTCTTGGACGAGAACACAGCGCCGCCGAGGCGATTTCAACAATTGAAATTGCCGCAAAAATTTTTGAAAATTTTTCTTTCGATTTGATTTACGCAAGACCTCTGCAGCAGCTTGATGCTTGGCGCGACGAGCTTTTGCGTGCAATTGGTTTTGGCACTAAACATCTCTCGCTTTATCAACTTACCATCGAAAAAGGCACAAAATTTTTCAGCGAATTTCAGCAAAAAAAATTCAAAATGCCTGACGAAAATTTGTCAGCGCAGTTTTTTGAAATGACCAACGAGATCACTGCTGACGCGGGTTTTGACGCTTATGAAATTTCTAATTACGCCAAAAAAAATTACCAATCGCAGCATAATCTAAACTATTGGCGCGGCGGAGATTATTTGGGAATTGGTGCTGGCGCGCATTCGCGAGTTTATTTTGACCACGAGTTTTTGCGCTGCGGATTCTCACTGCTTTGCGCGCCGGTTGCTTGGCTAAAAAAAGTTGAAGAGCAGGGCGCGGGAATTCAAAAATTGGAACAAATTTCGTCTGATGAATTGGCGCAAGAGTTGATTCTAATGGCTCTGCGCCTTGATGAAGGTTTGCGCAAAAAAAATCTTGTTGAACATTTACATAAAAATTTTGACGAAATTTTTGATTCAAAAAAACTACATAAGCTTGAAGAGCAAGGCTTGCTGGTGGTTTTAGCTGATGCGTTAAAAATTCCTCCTAACAAAAAAATTCTCACCAATTCTATCATCAATAAAGTCTGCGACTCGCTGAAATGAACGAAGAATCGTCATTTGATAATCTGCAAAACACACAAGTTGCATCACTCTCTGCTTTGCAAAATCAGGCAAAAGCAAAGCGCGCAAAGGAAATTGAAAGACATCCCGAGCTTGCCAATATCAAGGATCGCGCCAATTTTGAGAATTTGCTGACAATTTGCGAGATGGAAAAAAATTCTATTTTGTACGGCGCAACAGAAATTTTTTTCTATAATTTCAAAAGCTTCTTTCTCAACGGTCTTGCGGTTTTGGGTTTGTTTTTTGCGACAACTTTTTTGTTGAGCAATTTTGAAACTTCGCTTGGAACCTACGCTACAGCTGTTTATGGCGTCACCATGTGGATTTTTTTCTGCTATCTAAGAGTGGTTTTTTTGACGATTGTTGCTAATTATTTTTTGCTGAAAGGTTCTCCAAAACCAATGCTTTACGGTCTTTACAAGCTAACCGGATTTATGCTGGTTGAAGTGTTGCAAATCATAATTTTTCTCTTCGACGCAGCATTGATTGTTTTGATTCCTTACTCTTGCAGAAACTCTCTGGCCTTGCCAATTCTGGTTGCGCAGAATGAGACGGCAATCAACTCATTGCTGACAAGTCACGAATATGTGCGCGGTAATTTGCGCAAAAATTTCTTTCTTGTTCTCTTTGGAAATTTTTCGACTTTTTCTGCTTTTGTTTTGCTGATTATTGGCGGCAGTTTTTTGATAAAAAATACGCTGATTTTTTGGAGCGCTGTTCTTGCTGTTGCGTCATTTACAACCTTACCAGTGCAGGTTTCTTACCGATTTTTGCTTTACAAAAAATTGCAAAAAATTTCGGGCGGACAAATCAATGTCTCCATCACTTTATTTGAGAAAATAAAATTTATTTTTTGGCGAATTTTCTCTCTCGCTTTCTTGGCCACAATTCTTGTTCTTTTTCACCAAAAAATTATCGATTGGATTGCCTCGTGGTTAATGACGGCGAAAAATCTTATAGGTTAAGAAGCTTAGAGCAGCAGTGCTTCCAAAGATTATGCCAAGCGCAAGAATTCCTTCATTAGAAAATTTTGAAATCAGCAGCGAACAAATTGTGGCAATGACAAATTGAATTGTTCCAAGCAGCGCTGACGCGGATCCGCTGTGCGCAGCTTGATTTGCCAAAGCAAGTGCGGTGGTGTTTGGAATCATTGCGCCGATACTTGAAAGAAGAAGAAAAAATAAAATTGTAATTGGCCAGAAAGTTGGATTTAGAGCGGTTGTAGCAACTAACAACAAACCAAGAAAGAGCGGCAAAAAAATTAACTTCTGCAGAATTTTTTCGATGGAAAATTTCTTCAGCAGCCTCGCATTTATTTGCGACGCAGCAATGAAGCCAATGGCATTGACCGAAAAAATCAGACTAAAATTTTGCGCTGAAAGTTGAAAAATTTTCATGTAAATAAATGGAGCAGCGGTGATGTATGAAAACAGTCCGGCCATAGCAAGGCCGCCGCTGCAGGCGCAGATCAAAAAATTTTTATCACGCAAAATTCCTAAGTATTTTTTCAGCGCGCCTGAGATTTTATCATCAGGATTTGCCGCTTTGCTTTCAGGCAAAAAGCGCACTGAGAGCAAAAATAGAAGAGCAGTAAAGGCGGCAAGAAAAATAAAAATTGCGCGCCAACTGTGATTAATCATCAGCACACTTCCAAGCCCCGGAGCCAGCACTGGCGCAACTCCCATCACCAACATCAAATGCGAAAAAACGCGCGCGGAATCTTGCGGCGAAAAAACATCACGCACCATGGCGCGCGGAATCACCACGCAAGCACATCCACCGAAGGCTTGGAAAAAACGCAGCAAAATTAATGTTTCAATTTTTTGCGTAAAAGCGATGGCAAGCGACGTGACAGCGAAGATAAAAAATCCAAAATAAAGCGGCGGTTTTTTGCCGAAGCGATCAATGATTGGGCCATAGAAAATCTGGCTTGCCGCCGTGCCGATAAAATAAGCAGAAAGCGAAAGTTGCACGCGCGATTCGTCGACAGAAAAATCCTCAGCGATTTTTCCAAGTGCAGGCAAATACATGTCAATTGCCAGCGGCCCGATTGCAACAATTGAGCCAAGAAGCAGAATTAACAGACGCGCGTCGCCTGGAAGTTTGTGGGGATGGTTCATGTTGGAGGATGATTGATCAGCCGCGTGGCTGGTTTGTATCTCAAATAGATGTTGTCTGGGAAAAAATTAAATCAAAAACAAACATAAATACTTAAACAAATTACAGCATGCTCGAATCATATCCTCTCATTACCACCATCGTTGCCAGCGTGGTTTTTGCGTTTTTATTTGGCTTGATTGCCAATCGTTTGCGCTTGCCCACAATCATTGGATATTTATTCGCCGGCATCCTTTTGGGGCCCAACACGCCAGGTTTTATCGCCAATGTTCACATTGCGGAACAGTTGGCGGAAATCGGTGTAATTTTGCTGATGTTTGGCGTGGGTTTACATTTTTCGCTTGGCGATTTGATTAAGGTGCAGCGTATTGCAATTCCTGGCGCGCTTATCCAAATGGCGCTGACTACTGGCGTTTGTTTGGCAATTTCGATGCTGATGAAACATAACTTCGTTGAGAGCCTGGTTTTTGGCATAACGCTGTCGGTTGCTAGCACCGTGGTGTTGCTGCGCGCCTTAGAGCAATATAGTCTGACAGACAGTCACGTTGGCAAAATTGCTGTTGGTTGGCTGATTGTTGAGGATGTTGTGATGATCGTGGTTTTGGTGATTATGCCGGTGATTTTGGATATGATGAATAGCGGATTGGAGCTGGAGTGGAAAATAATTTTCGAGAAAATTTTCCTCGTCGCGCTGAAAATTACCGCCTTCGTAATTTGCATGGTGATGATTGGCAAAAAGGCGCTGCCGCGGCTGCTGACAATGATTGCTAAAACTAAATCGCGCGAATTGATGTCGCTTGGAACGCTGTCGATTGCTTCGGGATTTGCTTTTGTTGCTTATACACTTTTTGGCGCATCCTTTGCGCTTGGCGCTTTCATGGCTGGTTTCGTGCTTAACGAAAGCGCGATTGGGGAAAAATTCGCTGACAAATCTTTGCCGCTGCGTGATATTTTTGCGGTCTTGTTTTTTGTCTCTGCCGGCATGCTTTTTAACCCGCATGTTTTAACGACCGAGCCTTGGTTGGTTTTGATTGCGTTTGGTTTGGTGGTGTTTGGAAAAGCGATAATTGCTTATCTGATTATGCGCCTTTTCCGGCAGAATTTTTACAACTCGTTGGTGCTGGCAATTAGTTTAGCGCAGATTGGGGAGTTTTCGTTCATCCTTACAGCTCTAGCGCTGAAGCTGGGAATTTTTTCGCAGATTCTTTACGATATGGTGATCGCCAGCGCGATTTTTTCAATCACGGTTAATCCGTTTTTGTTTAAGTTTGCGAAGAGGTTTGAGGTGAGGTAGTTGAGTATTTTCTAGCTGCACGCCATTTATGCAGCGCAACAAATGTCCAGATGATTTCAAGTAAGCCAAACGGCCAAGCTCCTTGCAGGAAGCCGTAGATTGAACTAAGAATACAGCAGATGGCGAAACCAAATATGCACCAATGGTTGCGATTTTCGAATGCGTAGAAAAGCAGCATTACAGTTATTGAAGATAGGCCGAAGAGGCTTAGGGGATCCATTTTGAGTAGGTTGTGTGAGGGGATTTTTTGAGATGAGTTTGAATCTTGTAAGTAGGTGAGGGGTGGTGGAGCTATCGAGATTCGAACTCGAGACCTCTTGCATGCCATGCAAGCGCGCTACCAACTGCGCTATAGCCCCATAAATAAATTTTCCCCTTCTACCCTTGCTTCCTGGGTTCAGCTTAGCTTCACCCGCGACTCACTCAAAATGTGCGTTTAGCACATTTTGCCGGAGCTGAAGCTCCGTCGTTTGCGCCCATGCAAGCGCGCTACCAACTGCGCTACAGCCCCCCAAATAAATTTCACCTCTTGCTTCCTGGGTTCAGCTTAGCTTCACCCGCGACTCACTCAAAATGTGCGTTTAGCACATTTTGCCGGAGAACAATCTCTGTCGTGCGCTTCTCAAATCGTTGTGGGCGGGGCAAAGTATTTTTGCGCTTTAAAAAGACAACTGATTGGCTGAGTTATTTTTGGCGTTAACGACCACCAGTATGTTTAAATCCAGCAGCAGGGGTAAATCCAACTTGGGAAGAAGCGCTTTGTGGGGCGCTGGGATCGGGAGATGGGGCTGTTCCGACTTGAACTGCGCCAGGTGTAACAGCTCCCCTTCCTTTTTGACGACGAGTTGTTCGACCGTTCCCCTGATTAGGCGGCTCCGGGACTTGCATTGCATCACCTGACGATCCTTGCTCTCCATGACCTGCAGCTGAAGCTCCAGCTGTAGGGTCAATAGGTCCCGACCCCGGAATTCCTCCGGGTGTTTGTTGAGTAGTTCCTATTGCTGAATCTACAACTAAAACCCCGGTTGGGCTTGTGACGCCAGGAGATCTTGGGTCAGGAGATCTCGGGTCAGGAGATCTCGGGTCAGGAGATCCCGAAGCTAGATGCTCTGGAATTATTACTTGATTCTGCCGGTCTTTGTTTCTTTTTTTGCGCCAGGCTGCGATTGCCAGAGCGATAATGGCAAATCCCCCAACGACTGAGCCAGCGATGATGGCGTTTTTTGTGGTATTGCTAGATTTTGGTTCCTCGCGGCTTGTTGATGTTGGTTGACTGGTGGTTTTTGTGCGAGAAGCGGTTCTGATTGGTTCTGTATTTACCAACGGACTGGATGACTTGCTGGCAGAGGCTTTTGCTGCCTCTGAGCGAGTTGAGGTTGTTGAAGCTGGTGCAGATGGAGGAGTTGCCGATTTGCTGCTACTTTGCGTTGCAGAATCGCTTTTTGTTGCCGACTCACTTGCCGCCGAAGTTTGTGAGCTAGTTGGTGAAGGTGAGCTAGTTGGTGAAGGTGAGCTAGTTGGTGAAGATGTTGAAGATTTTGCTGTGTCTCCTGTACCGCTTTCTGCTGGAGTTTGAGTTTGCAACGGTGAATTGCTTGATGAATCAGGGCTGCCTTGGCTGGAAGATGGGCTGCTAGTTGGTTCAGTGGTTTGCGTTGGTGAAGTAGTTTTAGTATCGCTACGTGATTTGCTTGGGGTTCTGGTGCGTGTACCACTTGCGCTATCACTTTCAGAAGGGCTTGCAGTTTCTGATATTGTTGAGGTTTCTGAAGCAGTTGAAGTATGTGATGCGCTTACAGTGCTTGATCCAGTTAAGCTTTTTGTAGCACTTCCGCTTTTTGAGCTGCTATGGCTTTCTGCTGCGCTTACTGAACTTGATTGCGATTGACTTGGATCCGATGATCTAGTTCCGCTTCTTGTATTTGATGGCGTTCCTGTGTTGCTAACAGAATTAGTCGTTGACCTGCTTGATGTGCGCGAATGTGTTCCTGTTTTGCTGACGCTGCGACTACTGCTTATGCTGCTGCTGACACTTGGTGCAACCGGAGCCGGGCTGAAAGAAGGCCCGTTGTCGTAATAAATTTGGGCATTGTCGAAGGCAAAAATAGCGCCGTTGCCAGAGACGATTGCTGGGTTAAAAACTTGCTGCCCGTTGTCAGTGACAATTCCGCCGTAAGTTTGTGTGCCAATTGCACTGGTGCCGCTAATGCGACTGCCTGGTGTATTCTCAATTTGTGAGCCAGTAATTGGATCGTAAGGGGCAAGTCTAGAAGAGTCGACGCCAGAATAAGTATCGCAGCCAGCGCCGCCTTCAAGTAAGTTGGCACAAATGTCGCCGCTGATAATCAAAGTTTTGCCAGGATTTGGTGTGACGACGACTCTGGTTAAAACGTTGGTTTGAAAATAAACTTCAGCTCCATCAGCGGTTGGAGCAGTGACTGGGCCTGATCCAAGTAGGGCGCAGATAGTGTGAGAAGTTTGCGCGATGGTGACAGGTTGGCTTACGGAATTTGCGCTAAATTTTACGCCATTTGCCAAAATTGCATCGCCGCTAACCAAAGTTGCGCCAACTGGATCATTACGGTTGATGCCGCCTGTTGGCTCGTTTGATGCGGAAATTTGGCGGTTAAAAGTTACACCATTTTTTTGATAAACGACATAATTGGTGCTGCCTCTGCGATAAAAACTTGGCGTGGTTCCAGCGTCGTAAGCGTCAACTCCAAAATAATCGATTTCCACGCCGTTGCTGGCAATGCTGGATAGATAAAGCGATGAGCCAGAGGCGGTTAGAGACAATGCAATATTTCTGGCATCAGCGCTGGCGATACAATTTGTTGAAACTTTCGTGCGAGTTGCGCCAAAAGTGAGGCTTTGTGCGGCGTGATAGCTTGGGCTTGCAGGCACTTGTTGCCCCAGAGTAATGCCAGTATTTAGTGCATTTTGTGGTGAAGTAAAATAGTTGCGTGCCACGCAAGTGACAAGTTGGCTGCCATCTGTATTGCGATAACCAACTGGTCCAATGTTTAAATCATTGCCGCTTTTGCTGAGAAGATAGCGACCGTTTAAAACCCACTGATTGGTGCCAAGTGGGTTGCCACTAAGGTCAGTGACTGGTTTGGCGTTTCCAGTAAGGCTGTCGACATAAGTTATTTCTTGCGGCGCGTAAGGATCTTCGGGGTTGTAATCAGTCATCATGTTGACGCCAATAATGCCAGGCGTTGCAGTTGAAAATTCTTGCACGAAGCCGTTGCCAAAATAGTTGACGCGAGTGACGACTTCAGATGTTTTTAGTTGGCGCAGCTTCTTAGCTCTAAGCTTTGCTGGTGGAGGTGGTGTAGTGACTTGCGCAACTTCTTTTGCAGCAGCGCTAGGAAGCGTAAAAGGTCGAATGCCAGAAAAATAGTTGAAGCGAGTGAAGACCGCAAATGTTTCTAGTTGGCGCGCTCCTGGTGGAGTGACTTGTACAACTTCTTTTGCAGCAGCGCTAGGAAGCGTAAAAGGTCGAAGAACAAGATTGGCTGCGGTATCAGCAACCGTTGCCACGCCGTCAAAAAATCTTCCAATCAATCCTTTTGAAGCGGTGCTTGCCAGAACAGCTGGTACTGGTGGCGCTTTTGTAATTCCGGCGGAACCTGCAAATGTCTGTGCCGTTGCTGTTGGCATTGTTTGGTTTGACCTTATTGTTGGTAAGGTTGGCGGAGTAAAAACCTGCATTGATTTTGCCGCATCAGGGGGCTGGTCTTGTGTTGCTGGTGTTGGAGCTGGAGCAATTCGTCCTATGCTAGGAGCAATTGCTGAGCTCGCGTTGCCTAAAAGATGCAATCCAGCTTCAAACATCAATTGCCTTTCAGTTTTTGGCAGAACAATTGATTCTGGTGTTGTGGTTTGGCCAAGTGTTCTTGATGCCTCGTTAATTTGCGCTTCTTGTTTTTGTATCTCTCTAGAAATCGTTTCTGCGGCTTGAAGGCGGTAAGGAAGATGTGTTTCGTCATGGCCAAGCAGAGCAAATTCTTCCATTAGATCAACTTCTTCTCCGCTTGCATCAGTTACGTGCAGCAAAACTTCTGGCTTGCGGCCATTGAATATGAATCCATCTTTTTCGCGCCAAACTTGGCCAATTGGATCGCCGGCTTTGATGACATCTCCAGCAACTATTTGCTGATTAACAAGAAGAGTTCGTGCTGCTGGAATTGCGCCTTTAACCATTCCGTCATATGTGTAGGTGCTGCCATCTTCGCCTTTGATAACAATTTTTTGTCCGCCATTATAGACCGCTTCAACAGTTCCGCTGGCCATGGCATGGATGTTAAATTGTCCGGGGCCGCTTTGTTCTCCAAAATGCCTTGCGATATTTGGCGCAAGAAAAGTGAGTTTAACGCCTTCAGCTTCGCGTTTCAGGGTGTAAATAGAATTTTCGCCACACGGATTTGCTTGCAGATATTCGCTTTCGCTTATGGCAAATGTTTCTTCTGGTGGCAATCCATCACAGCTTCGATAAACCAAATCAGCAGCGGCTGGAAGTTCTTCACCAGCTTCAAGAAGGTGTTGTGGAGTTGAGATTGGAAAGCGGTAAAGATCTTCAATTTGCCTGGCGCGTAGGCCTTTTACGCCCGCGCGGAATTTTTGCTCACTGCCAATGTCGCGCAAAACTGAAGCGTCATCAGCTTGTCCATTGCCAACTGCGCGTTGCTTAACAAACCAGCCACAGATTGGGCCGCAATCATTTCCACCACTTTGTTGCTGAGTTCCTTTAAATGCTTCGGGAAGTATGTTTGCTGAATCAAGTATCAGTGAAGTGATTTTGAACTCGCCGTCTGTTTGTTTGACGCAGTTTATTTCTTCTATTACCCAATGCTCAATACCATCTTCTGTTGTCACTTGCAGCGGTAAAAAAAGCTGAATGGTTTTTATTGCAGGATGAAGATCTGATTCGTTAAGCGCTTCATCAAGCATATGCTCAACCATATCGCCATTACGTGCAGAATAGGGCATTGGAGGCAAAACTGAAGCAGCTCGCGTAGAATTATTTGTGCATAAAACTTTTCCTGGCACAGCTTTGAAACCAGCAGCATGAAGTGCTGAGCCACAGACCGCAATCATGTCATCTTCGTGATATTGACGATCATTCAATTGATCAACAACGCCGCTTGGAAGTTCTAATGGCGTAGAGATCGCAAGAAGGCTGGGGCGAGTCATGAAGTAAATTCTTGTTTCGTTTTTCGGCAGTTAAAAAATAAAGCCCGCCTTCTGATTAAAAATCATCAAAAAATCAATGAGTTCCAAGATAAAAATTACCTTACCAGACGGCGCTGCGCGCGAATTTGATGCCGGTGTTAGTGGTTTTGAAATTGCTAAGTCAATCTCAATTTCTCTTGCCAAAGTTGCGCTGGCAATTCGTGTTGATGGCGAGTTGCGCGATCTTTCGCGAGTTGTTGAACGCGACGCAAAAATTGAAATTATTACGCCAAAATCTGGGGCAGATGCTTTAGAAATTATTCGTCACGACACGGCGCACCTTTTGGCGCAAGCGGTGAAGCAACTTTTCCCTGAGACGCAAGTGACAATTGGGCCAGCAATTGAGAATGGGTTTTTTTATGACTTTGCGCGCAAAACCCCTTTTCATTTAGACGACCTAGAAAAGATCGAAGCAAAAATGCGTGAGCTTGCCAAGCAAGACCACAAGCTGGTTCGCGAGGTTTGGAAACGCGATGATGCGGTGAAGTTTTTTGAGTCAATTGGTGAAAAATATAAAGCAGAAATCATCGCATCAATTCCGGCGAACGAAGATATTTCGCTGTACCGCCAAGGCGATTTCATCGACCTCTGCCGCGGTCCACACGCGCCTTCAACTTCTCACGTTAAGCATTTTAAATTGATGAAACTTGCCGGCGCTTATTGGCGCGGCGATGCAAAGAATGAAATGTTGCAGCGAATTTATGGAACAGCGTGGGACAGCGAAGAAGCGCTGAAAAATCATCTGCACATGTTGGAAGAAGCAGAGAAACGCGACCACCGCAAAATTGGTCGTGCGCTGGATTTATTTCATATTCAAGAAGAGGCGGTTGGCTCAGTGTTTTGGCATCCAAAAGGTTGGGTAATTTTCCGTGAGATTGAAAAATACATTCGCGAAAAGTTGGAAAAAGGCGGCTATGTTGAAGTGAAAACACCGCAAATGGTTGATAAAATTTTGTGGGAAAAATCTGGTCACTGGGAAAAATTCCGCGAAAATATGTTTGTTTCGGAAAGTGAAGAGCGCACGCTTGCAATCAAGCCAATGAACTGTCCGTGCCATGTGCAGATTTTTAATCAAGACCTAAAATCATATCGCCAATTGCCGCTGCGTATGGCTGAATTTGGTTCGTGCCATCGCAATGAATCTTCTGGATCGCTGCACGGAATTATGCGTGTTCGCGCCTTCACCCAAGATGATGCGCATATTTTTTGTGAAGAAAATCAAATCAACGAAGAGACGGTAAAATTCTGCCAATTGCTTAAAGAAGTTTACCGCGATTTTGGTTTTGAAAATGTGAAAGTGAAATTTTCTACACGTCCAGAAAAACGCGCCGGATCAGATGAGACTTGGGATCGCGCTGAGAATGCTTTGGCTGAAGCAGTGAAAGTTGCGGAATTAAATTGCGAAATAAATCCAGGCGAGGGCGCGTTTTACGGGCCAAAATTGGAATTTACTTTAGTTGACGCAATCAAGCGCGAGTGGCAATGCGGCACGCTGCAAGTCGATTTCATTTTGCCAGAAAGACTTGATGCAAGTTACATTGCGTCAGATGGCTCTAAGCAGCGCCCTGTTATGTTGCATCGTGCAATTTTTGGAAGTTTTGAGCGATTCATTGGAATTTTGATTGAAAACTTTGCCGGAAAATTTCCGCTTTGGCTTGCGCCAGTTCAAGTTGTTGTGGCCACAATTACTAATGATTCTGATGTTTACGGTGCGCAAGTTCTAGAAAAGTTAAAAGCTGCTGGAATCAGAGCTGAAGCGGATCTAGACGCACAGAAAATTTCTTACAAAATTCGTGAACATAGTTTGAAAAAAGTTCCATACATTTTGGCGGTAGGAAAAAAAGAAGCAGAAAGCGGGTCAGTTTCTGTGCGCAAATTTGGTGAAGAAAATCAGAGCGTGTTGAAGGTGGAAGAATTCCTTGCGCAGGTTGCAGATGAAATTGCGAGGAAAGTTTAATGCGCGGCGGTTCTTTAATTAAAGAATCGCTCTATTGCTGTTTCGCGCTGTTGTTGTGCTTGCTATCTTTTGCGCTGATTTTTCAAGTTTGGAATGTTGATTTTGCGCTACCTGCTTTCAGCTATGGCGAGGACGGATTATTTTATTTTCTTGTCATCAAAATGGTTGTTGAAAGCGGGTGGTTTTTTTCCAGCAATATGATTGGAATGCCGCATTTAGAAGGCGCTTTTTATCTTCATGATTTTCCGATTCACTCTGAGCTGCTTAACATTTCGCTGATAAAAATTTTTAGCTTTTTCACCTCAAATGTTTTTTTGATCGCCAATCTTTTTTTCCTCACAACTTTTGTGATGATTTGCGCGGCGGCCTTTATTTCTTTACGAGTTTTTGGTGTAAGTGTTTTGGTTGCAGGGGTGGTGGCAATTTTATATGCCTTTTTGCCTTATCATTTTGCGCGCGGCGTTTGGCATCTTTTTTTATCGAATTATTCCATAGCGCCTTTGGCGGTGATGCTTGGCTATCTAGCCTTGGTTGATAAAATAAAACTTTTTGCCGTAAGCGAAAAAGGCTGCATTTTTTTGAAGGCAAATCGTTTTTTTTGGCTGGGAATTTTTGTAGTAATTTTGGCGGCAATTAGCGGCATTTATTACGCTTATTATAGCTTGATGACGATTATTTTTTGCTGGTTTTTGCGTGGATTATCGCGGGGAAAATTTTTTGATTGCGGTGGTTTTTCGATTCTCATTCTTTGCCTTACGCTGCTGTTTGTTGCGATCTGCGTTCATCTGCCGTTTTTTATTTATATTGGTGAATATGGCGCAAACCATGCCACAATTGTGCGCAGTGCTTACGATAGTGAGTTTTTTGGACTGAGATTGTTCAACCTGCTTTTGCCAATTCAAAATCATTATCTCGATTTTTTTGCTAAGGCGCGATTGGCTTTTGAAGTTGTTGCTTTTGAAAGAGAAAGTTTTGCGGAAAGCCTTGGTTTTGTTGGCTCGATAGGCATGATGTTTTCGCTGTTATGGCTGATTACAAAAGATCAGCAAGAGCCAAATTCGATATTTAGACGCACATTAAAAAAGTTTGAACTCGAGCAAAAAGAGCAAGAAATGATTTCGCGTTTGGTGAATTTGTGCCTGTTAATGATCCTGTTTGCAACGGTTGGCGGCTTTGTCATGTTTATCTCGATAAATTTTGCAACGATTCGCAGTCACGCCAGATTTTGTGTTTTTATTGGTTTTGTCGTTTTGGTAATTGCAGCGATTATTATTGACGTAATTTCGCGAAAAAATCTTTTGAAGAAGTTTGATTTTAAAGGAAAAGTGGCGACGACTTCGTTATTTTTGATCCTTGTTTTGGGTTTGCTTGATCAAGTTGGTTATGGAGCGCTTGAGATTATTCAGAGCCAAAAAAACAAAGAAAAATTTTTCTTAGATCGTGAATTTGTTGGAAATATCGAAGCAGCGATGCCAACAAATTCGGCGATTTTTGTGGTGCCAGCATATGGATTTCCTGAAAGCGATGGTGATGACTATAATTCTTTGATTGGCTATTTGCATGCCAAAAATTTGCGCTGGTCTTATCCAGCAATCAAAGGTCGCGCAGCAAATCTATGGCAGAAAAAAATATCAGAACTGAAGTTTGAACAATTTATCGGTGAGCTGAAGAGTGCCGGATTTTCCGGGCTCTATCTTGATCGCAAATTACTTCGTCTACAGAAAGGCGAAAAAGAATTGCAGAAATTCGAAGAAAATTTGCGCACAACTTTTGGTGAGAAAAAAATTATCTCGCGCGACGAAAGGCTAGTTTTTTACCGCCTCTTCTAGTGCCAAAGCGATATCAAACATTGTCTGCTCATCAAAATGTTTGGTCATAATTTGCAGACCCAAAGGTAATCCACTTTCATCAAATCCAGCAGGAACTGACATTGCCGGAAGCCCTGCCATGTTGGCTGGAATGGCAAAAGCATCATTGAGATACATTTTGATTGGATCGTTTTTTGTGACGTCTTTTGACTCATCGATTGGAAAAGCGACGTTGGGAGTTGCTGGTGCTAAAATTGCATCAACTTTTTTGAAGGCTGCTTCAAAGTCTTGAGCAATTAGGCGACGCACGCGTTGTGCTTTTTTGTAATAAGCATCAAAATAGCCGGCAGAAAGTACGTAAGTTCCAGTAAGGATACGTTTTTTTACCTCAGAGCCAAAGCCTTCGGCGCGAGTTTTTTCATACATTTCTTCAAGAGATAAATTTTCTTCTAGGGCACGAAAACCAAAACGTACACCATCGAAGCGCGATAGATTTGACGAGGCTTCAGCGCAGGCAATGATATAATAAATTGCTGGCGCATATTTGGTGTTTGGTAGTGAAATTTCGACAATTTCTGCGCCGCGGCTTTTTAAAATTTCTGCACCTTTTTGCCAAATCGCTTCAATTTCTTTTGGCATGCCGTCAAGTCGATATTCTTTGGCGATGCCAATTTTTTTTCCTTTTACGTCAGAGTTCAGAAGCCTTTCAAATTCTGGCACGGCGACATTAACCGAAGTTGAGTCTTTGTGATCAAATCCAGAAATTACTTTCTGCAAAAGTGCGGCATCATAAACGTCTTTGGCAAAAACTCCGGCTTGATCCAAAGAGCTGGCAAACGCAACCATGCCATAACGCGAGCAGCGTCCGTAAGTTGGTTTTACCCCAACGGTATTGGTGAAAGAAGCGGGTTGGCGAATTGAACCACCAGTGTCGGAACCGGTTGCGCCAGCGCATAAATTTGCTGCAACAGCTGCGGCAGATCCACCAGAAGAGCCGCCGGGAACCAGGTTTTCGTTAGAGCCTTTTTTCTTCCACGGGTTAATGGCGGGGCCAAAATAGCTGGTGGTGTTGCCAGAGCCCATGGCAAATTCATCCATGTTAAGTTTACCAAGCGTGACGCTGCCTGCGTCGAGAAGTTTTTGTGTGACGGTTGATTCGTAAGTTGGTGTGAAATTTTCCAACATTTTTGAAGCGCAAGTGGTGCGGATATTTTTTGTGCAAAAAAGGTCTTTGATGCCAAGTGGAATTCCATCCAAGTCGCGCGCTTCGCCCTTGGCAATTCTGGCATCGGAAGCTGCTGCTTGACTTAATGCAACGTCAAAACTTTCGGTGATGAAAGTGTTTAAGTGACGATTTTTTTCGATGTTGGTGATGTAGCTTTTAGTTAAATCTACGCTTGAAAATTCTTTCTTTTTTAGGCCGCTAAGTGCTTGGCCAATGGTGAGTTTTGTAAGATCGGTCATTGTTATTGTGCTTTTTTAATTGCTGCGAGCAGTTCGTCTTTGGTTAAAAGTTCACTAAGAATAATTCCATTTGGAGCCTTGGGGCCGTAGACGGCATTAAATGGAATAGCGAAGCGATTATTTTTGCGCAGATAATCCATTATTGCTGGATTAGATTTTGTGATATCGCCGCGCATCGCGAAAATAAAGGGCTCTCTTAGTTTTGCCATAATTTCTTTATCGTGTAAAACTCTTATTTTGTTGAACTTACAAGTGATGCACCAATTGGCAGTGACGTCGATTACAACCACTTTTCCTTGTACAACTTGTTGCTTAATTTCTGCTTCATCAAATTTATGCCACATGGCGCCAAACTCTGATTCTCTAGCGTCTTGAAGCTTGTGAAAGCTGCTTGGAATGTAAAGCGTGGCAATGATTGTGATGATAAAAGCGAAGATTTTTAGCCTTGGTGATTTGATCTTGAAGCATGCAAGGAGTAGGGCGGCAAGGAAGACGCTGAGGATTGCAAAAACAAAACCAACGCTGCTCGATAAAACATAAGCAAGCCAGATAATCGTTGCAGCAAGAAGGCCGGCAAGGATTTGTTTAAAGCGATTCATCCAATTTCCTGGTTTTGGCAAAAGATAAACCAACTGCGGTGCGCCTAGAAGCACAAGGTATGGTGAGGCAAAACCAACACCAATTGCTAGAAAAATTAGCAAAATTGTTGCAAAATCTTGAGTAAGGCCAAAGGAAATTGCCGAACCAAGAAATGGCGCCGAGCAAGGTGTAGCAAGCAACACAGCTAAAATTCCCGAAAGGAAGTTTGGAATTATAATGTGTTTTTTATCTTGCCCATCGTCGATTTTTTTATTTAAAGAATTGATCAAAAATTGGCTGAAAGTGATCTCAAAAATTCCCAACAAATTGGCGATTAAAATCGTCAAAATAATAATCAAAAAAACGAGGAAGAATGGGTTTTGAAATTGTAATCCCCAGCCTAAAGAATCGCCACTAATTTTGATGATTGTGGTAAATGCGGCAAAGGTGAGGAAGCAAGATAAAATACCAAAAATTGTTGCTAAAAATGCGGTGCGAATCCTTGAAATCTCTGCGCCTGAGTGATTGATTATTGACAGCAGCTTGATTGATAAAACTGGTAAAACGCAGGGCATTATGTTCAAAATTGCGCCGCCAATAAGTGCAATAAAAATTACTGAGATTAGTGAAATTTGTGGTGAAGTTTTGGCAGAGTTTGCGGCCAAATTTTCTGCAGTTTTTTCAGCAAATTTTTGTGGATAAAATTCAGCGATTTTTGCCAAAACTTCTTGATCAATTTCTGGCGCAACTTCCAGTAAAAATTCTTCATGCGCTGGAATACAAACGTCTTTGCACAGACCATAGTCAAGCTTTGCGATCAGTTTTGTTGGTTTGTTTGCGTCTTCAATTTCTAGCTCAATTGGCAGAATTACGCGATGTTTGTAGGCTTGATATTTGAGAGAATTTTCGCCGATTTTTTCTTCAAAAATTTCTGCTTGTGGCCAGATTATTTTGTGTTTTTGAAAGTTGCTTGAACCAGAAAAGTCAACGCTTGGCGGTAATCCAAGTCCGCCGTCATCATTGCCATAAATTTTCCAACCATCGTGGATTTCAAACTCAAGTGCAGCGATTAATTTGTTGCCGCCATTTTCTTCATAAAAACTGGAAATGAGTTTTACCTTCGCGCCCTTGCTTTGATTTTCCATCCATGGGCTGGAAGAGCAAAGTCCAAGGTTTGGCAGCAAAAATAGGCCAAGAAAAAATGCGGTGAAAATTCGAGCCATTGTTGAAAACTTCAGATTGAAATATGGAAAGCTGAAAATAGCTTCCGGCGTTTGTTGCTTGCGATTTTTGCAAGCTAGCGAAGTTAGGTTTTTGTTTAAAATTTCTTTGTAAATGTCTTTAGTAAAAAATCCTCCAAGCCCTGGAAGCAGAGCGCATCAAAATCCTTTTGAAGTGGTTCATGTTGATAGCAAGAAAGTCACTTGCTTTGGCTCTGTTCTTGCCTCTGGCGCGTCGTCAAAACATCCATTGGTTTATCTGAATATGGGCGAAAAAGATTTTGTTGTTTGCCCATATTGCAGCAAAACTTTCACAACCAGAAAGCAGGGCTCCGTTATGTTTGGATTGCAAACTCAACTTAAGCAAGACGAGAGGCACAATGGCTAATGTTGCAATAATCGGCCTGCAATGGGGCGATGAAGGAAAAGGAAAAATCGTTGATTTTTTGGCGGATAAATTCGGCGCCGTAGTTCGCTTTCAAGGCGGGCACAACGCTGGTCACACCATTAAAGTTGGCGATAAAACTTACAAACTCAGTTTGTTGCCATCAGGCGTAATTCGTGGAAAGTTTTCAGTGATTGGAAGCGGTGTGGTTGTTGATCCAATCGCACTTTTTACCGAGATCAAAAAAATTGAAGAAGCGGGCATAAAAATTGAACCGCAAAATTTGGCGCTTGCTGATAATTGTTGTTTGATTTTGTCGATTCATCGTGAACTCGACTGCCTTTTGGAAAATCAAAAAGGCGACAAAAAAATTGGTACAACTGGTCGCGGAATTGGCCCGGCATATGAAGACAGAGCTGGGCGCAGAGCGGTTCGTGTTTGCGATTTGGCTGATGAAAAAATCTTACGTGAACGCATCGAAAACCTTCTTTTTTACCACAATTTGCTGCGCAAAAGCTTGGGTGCAGAAGTTGCAACTGTTGAACAAATTATTGCCGAGCTTGCGCCGGTTAAAGACGCGCTAATTAAGCTTGCGCAGCCATCTTTTGAAATTGCTAAAAAACTAAAAGCTTGCGGTGACGTGATGTTTGAAGGTGCGCAAGGCGCCTTGCTTGATGTAGCCTTTGGAACCTTTCCATTCGTGACTTCAAGCAACACAATGGCTGGACAAATTGCTCTTGGTTCTTGCTTGGGAGTTGGCGAAGTTCACAAAAGCGTCGGTATTCTCAAGGCTTACACCACGCGGGTTGGCTCCGGTCCTTTTCCAACTGAATTATTTGATGAGACCGGAGAATTTTTACGAATTGAGGGAAAGGAAGTTGGTACGGTGACCGGCCGAAACCGCCGCTGCGGCTGGTTTGACGCTGCTTTAGTTCGTCAAGCAATTGATCTTTGCAATGTCAAAGAAGTTGCTCTAACCAAACTCGATGTCCTCGACAAGCTCGATAAAATCAAAGTTTGTGTTGCTTATGAAATTGACGGTAGGCGCTATGAATACTTGCCGCAAAGTCAGAATTTGTGGGAAAAAATAAAACCAATTTATGAAGAATTGCCGGGATGGAAGCAAAGCACTGTTGGCGCAAAGTCCTTCGATGCCTTGCCAGAAAATGCCCAAAATTATATCAGAAAAATTGAAGCTTTATGTGGCGTCAAGGCAGCGATTATCTCGACTGGCCCCAAACGCGAAGAAACGATTTTCTAGTTAAAAATGACTCAAAAGTTACGCAAAGTTGTTGTCATGCAAATCCTGCCAAAGCTTGAAAATGGCGGGGTTGAGCGTGGTGTAGTTGATATTGCTAAGTCGCTAAAAAAACTCGATTTCGAGCCAATCGTTGTTTCTTCTGGCGGTATCTTGGTCTATCAAATTAAAGAGGCGGGAATCTTGCACATTCAGCTGCCGGTTAATTCAAAAAACCCGCTGACGATCTATAAAAATGTCAAAAAACTTATTGATTTAATTCATGAGCACGCGGTTGACGTTGTTCACGTGCGATCTAGAGCGCCAATGTGGAGCGCCTATTTCGCCTGCAAAAAAACCGGCACAAAATTGGTCTCAACTGTGCATGGAACTTATTCGACGAATTTGTTTGGTTGGAAAAATTTTCCGCTGAAAAAAATTTATAATGCAGTTATGCTAAAGGCAGACTCAATCATTGCGGTGTCTGGCTTCATCAAGGATTACATTTTACAAAATTATCCAATTTCTAACCCAGAAAAAATCACCGTAATTCAGCGCGGCGCAGACCTTAACTACTTCAATTGCGAAAAAGTTTCACAAAGTCGCATGGTAAATTTGAGCCAAAAATGGCATTTACCCGAAGATAAAAAAATCATTTTGATGCCCGCTAGATATACCTCCTGGAAGGGTCACGAATTTCTTCTTGATGCTTTGGCAAAAGTTAAAAATGACTTTTTTTGCGTGATGGTTGGCTCTGATCATGGCCATAAAATTTTTCGCAAAAGAATCGAAAGCAAAATTGTGCGCGATAATTTAGCTGGAAAAGTTCGTGTTTATGGAATTTGCAAAGACATGCCTGCGGCTTACTCTATGGCTCATTTTGCGGTTTGTCCAAGTATTCGTCCAGAAGCTTTCGGCCGAATTTCAATTGAGGCGCAAGCTTCAAGTCGCGTGATTGTTGCAACAAAAATTGGCGGTTCGCTTGAAACTGTTATTGAAGGAAAAACAGGTTTTCTGGTCGATGTTGGTGATGTTGACGGGCTTGCCGCAATAATAGACAAGCTGCTTGAAATGCCAAAAGAGCAAATTGATGAGATGGGCGCTGCGGCTAGAAAAAATATCGAACTGAATTTCTCGAGTGAAAAACTTTGCGCGGAGACGGTGAATGTTTATCGTAATATTGTGAGCTTCGCGGCGCGGATTTAGGTTTTGAGTCAAACAGGCGTCGCCCTTCGACAGGCTCAGGGTGACTAAGATGGAGTCATGCTGAGCCTGTCGAAGCATGTGTCTGCCCATCCTGTGCTCGGGCGGGGTTTGTAACCATGATCCGAAACGTTCATGCAAAAATTTTGAGTTTAAAATTGCATGAACGTCCAGGCGGCATTGCAAATG
>JBIKKP010000016.1:0-31357 GCA_044360285.1 Rickettsiales bacterium | reverse complement strand
AACCTGAGCGACTTCATCAAATTGAATTACACAAAATCAGAGACTGAAATTACTGACCTCTTCAGGTTGTAGGGGGCGGAACCGGACGGTAGTGGTTTGTAACCTAATGCTCGGGCGGGGTTTGCAAACCCGCCCGGACCTTCATGCAAGTCAAAGTTAAAAATTTGCAGAAACATCCAGGCGGCATTACAAATGCCGCCTGAGCGGAGTGACTACCATCAAGCTAATTGAGTATGGGTCATGCTGAGCCTGTCGAAGCACGACCCTCGCTCTTACCCCAACAACTGCTGCACCCTTCTGGAAAAATCTTTCGCATCTTTGATTGGCTCATCTTCGATAATGCAGGCCAAATCAAACAAGGTTGCAACTTGGTCCAAAGCCTTTGATTTCATGGCCTCGTCACCATAAATTGCGTTGAGATTCTTAATGATTTTATTGCTTGGATTAATCTCGAAAATTTTCGCCGAACCGCTCTGAATTTGTTTTTGCTCAAGCAAAAATCTCTCCAAGCGAATGTCCATTGAAGCGGCGTCTACAGCCAAGCAAACCGGTGAATCAGTGAGTTTTTTTGAGATGCGAACATCCTTAACTTTTTCACCCAAAAAATCTTTGATGAACTTGATAAGCCCTTCAAACTGCCTGTTTGTCACATCTTTTTGTTCTGCGGATTTTTCTTCTTTTGGCGCCTCTTTTTGCGCTTCGCCGATTTTTGAAATATCAATATCGTGACGATTGATCGACTGAAACTCCTTGTCTTTGTAGGGCACAGCCACCGTCACCCAAAATTCATCAACCGCGTCAGTTAAGAACAAAACCTCAACATCTTTTTGCAAAAACACTTCCAGCTGCGGAGATGATTTTATTTTCTCAACTGACTCTCCAGTTAAGAAATAAATTTTATCCTGACCGGGCTTGCAACCTTCTAAATACTGGGCCAGAGAGATTAATTTATTTGGAGATTTCGACGAATAAAAACGGCAAATTTCTAAAATCTTTTCACGAAATTCTGAAGATTCGCAAAGTCCTTCTTTCAAAACTGCGCCAAAATTATTCCAGAATTTTAGATATTCCTCTTCGCTCTCAAGCGCTTTCTTTCTAAGCTCACCAAGCACTTTATTCACAACAGATTTTCTGATTTTATCAAGTACTGCACTATGTTGTAAACTTTCACGACTGATATTTAGCGGCAAATCATCCGAGTCGATGAGCCCACGCAGAAAGCGCATGCAGGCCGGCACTAAACTCAAATCTTCCGAAATAAAAACGCGTTTTACGTAAAGTTTTACCGAAGTTTTTCGATCAGGATGAAAGAGGTCAAACGGCTTGGTGCTTGGCACGAAGAGCAAATTTGTGTAAGTGACTAAACCCTCCACTTTGCTGTGGATTGTCATGTAAGGCTCACCGGGAAGATGCGAAAAAGACTTAAAAAAGTTTTGATATTGCTCAGCGCTGATTTCTGATGGAGCCTTTGTCCACAAGGCGCCAGCAGAATTTAAAACTTCAACTTTCGCACCAGCTTCCAAATTTTCTGGAATGAATTCGATCACAAAATTTATGTGATCCGAGTAAGTCTGCACAACATGTTTGATGTGAAAACGATCAAGAAAATCAGTCGCATCATCTTTCAAATGTAGCGTAATTTTTGTGCCGCGCGAAGAATTTTCTTCACCTTCTTCAACCTTGAAACCAGAAGCTCCGTCCGATTCCCAGTGCCAAGATTTTTCTTCATTATATTTGCGCGAAACCACTTCCACTTTGTTGGCAATCATGAAGCTGGAATAAAATCCAACGCCAAATTGTCCGATTAATTGCACGTCTTTTTGTTTGTCGCCAGTAAGTGATTTTATGAAATTCTCAGTGCCCGAGCGCGCAATTGTGCCAAGGTTTTGCACCAATTCTTCACGATTCATCCCAATACCATTATCAAAAATCATCAGCAACTTTTTTTGCTTATCGACGCTGATGGAAATTTTTAATTCATAAGCAGAAATATCTGAATTTTGCGCCGCCAAATAGCGTAATTTATCACAAGCATCAGATGCGTTTGAGACCAACTCACGCAAGGCCACGTCCTTATTTGTGTAAAGTGAGTTAATCATCAAATTGAGGATTTTTCCAACCTCAACGTCAAATGGGATTTGCCCAGAATTTGTGTGTTCGTTTGTCATTTTTTTATAATTTATTTACAGACGTCATCCTTGAAACCAATGCTCGGGCTGGGTTTGTAACCCCGCCCGCAAGTTCATGCAAAATTCAAAACTCAAATTTGCATGAACTTCAGATCAGCATTACAAATGCCGTCTGAGCAAGAGATGACGATATTCAGTGAGTCGCGCAATTATTTTTTCTGATCCGCTATTTCAAGAGCCGCCAACTCATAAAATTTTTCCACCAAAATTTCGTCGAATTTTTTTTGATCAAATTCGCCCAAAATTTCTTTAAGCGAAGTCACGCCAAATTCTTTTATGCCACAAGGAACAATGCCGTCAAATCCCGTCAAATCTGGGTTTAGATTGATTGCAATACCGTGATAAGAAACCCATTTTTTAATTTTTACGCCAATTGCCGCGATCTTTTTTTCACCACTTTTTGTCTCAACCCAAATGCCCACACGGCCTTTTTTGATTTCGCCTTTAATGCCAAATTCGGCTAGAACCTCAATCACCCAATTTTCTAAAAACTCAACAAATAGCGCTACGTCTGGCTTGGCGGGATGGAAAAATTTTTTCAAATCAAGCATGACATAGATAATTTTCATGCCCGGGCAGTGATAAGTATATTTGCCGCCGCGATTAGTTTTGAAAACCGGAATACCGCCAGCATCGATCAAATCCTCATCTTTTGCACTAATTCCCGCCGTATAAACCGGACTGTGCTCAAGCGTCCAAATCAGCGATGGCGCGCTTTCGGCGATAATTTTTTCAACATATTCTTGCATAAATTGCAGCGCATCTTCAAAAGCAACTAACTCGCTGCTTACGCGCCACTCAAGGTCGTAGGGCAATTTTTTATTCATTTTTTTCAAATCCATGATTGGAAAACTCCGCGGTTTTATTGACTCAATTGCCGATGATCGCTGCATCATCGATGTTGGTGGCGTGGGTTATTTGGTTTTTATCTCAAATAAAACTGCTCAATTTTTAGGCCAATTTCCTAAAGAAAAAGAAGTCTCTCTTTCGATTGAAACCGTTGTGCGCGAAGATGCAATCGAGCTTTATGGATTTGGCAATGAAGCAGAAAAAATCTGGTTTCTTGAACTCAATAAAGTGCAAGGCGTTGGCGCAAAAATGGCGCAAAAAATTCTTGGCGCCTTTGCAATTGAAGACCTGGCCAAAGCCTTGATTTCAAACGATCAAAAAGCCTTTTCAAAAATTTCTGGCATCGGCCCAAAACTTGCCAGCCGCCTTACAACTGAGCTGAAAGATTCGCCAAAAAAACTGGGAATTGCCGTTGATTTCGATGCGAAAATTTCTGGCACAACCACAGATATTTCAGGAAATCAACTCGCCGCCGACGCCCTTTCTGCCCTAGAAAATCTTGGCTATCGCAAACATGATTGTCTAAAAGTCCTCGAAATTTTCCTGCAAAAAAATCCACAAATTACGCTAGAAAATCTCATCACTTCGGCACTGCGCGAGCTTAGCAAAAATAAATTTTAGACATTTTTAAATGACCCAAAACGAAAATCTGCAATCAACCCAAAACGAGCAAGAACGCAGCTTTGAGAACATTTTGCGCCCGACTTATCTTTGCGATTTTTTGGGACAAGAAAAGTTGAAAGAGAATCTTGGCGTCTTCATTAACGCGGCGAAAAATCGTGGCGAGGCTCTTGATCACACGCTGTTTTTTGGACCTCCAGGACTTGGAAAAACAACCCTGGCGCAAATCATCGCTCACGAAATGGGCGTTGGTTTTAAAGGAACCGCCGGGCCAGTAATTACAAAGTCTGGCGACTTGGCGGCACTTTTGACTAACTTGCAGGAAGGCGATGTTTTCTTCATCGACGAGATTCACCGGCTGAACAAAAACGTTGAGGAAGTGCTCTACGCGGCGATGGAGGACTATAAGCTCGACATCATTATCGGCGAAGGTCCGGCGGCGCGTGCAATCAAAATTGATTTGCCAAAATTTACGCTGGTTGGCGCAACGACGCGCGTTGGGCTGATTGCAAATCCACTGAAAGATCGTTTTGGAATTCCGCTTCGAATCAACTTTTACAGCCCCGCCGAGCTTGAGCAAATTATCATTCGCGACGCCAGAATTCTTGAGATCGAAATTGCTAAAAATGCTGCGCTCGAAATTGCCAAAAGATCGCGCGGAACTCCGCGAATTGCCATTCGCCTGCTCAAACGCGTGCGGGATTTTGCGGCAAATGCCTCAAGAAAAATCATTGAGCAAGATTTAGCTGACTATGCCTTAAAGCGCCTAGAAATTGACGCCAGCGGGCTTGATGCTTCTGACCATCGTTACCTCAGTTTCATCGCCAAAAATTATCGCGGTGGGCCAGTTGGTGTTGAAACCATTGCCGCCGCTATTGGCGAGGAACGCGACACGGTGGAAGATTCAATTGAGCCTTACTTAATTCAGCAGGGATTTATTGAAAAAACACCGCGCGGCCGCGTTATTACGGAAACCGCGTGGAAACATTTGGGAATTAACTAATTCAATCTAAGTCATGCTGAGCCTGCCTGCGCATGGCGCCTGTAGATGCGGCGCCACCCTTCGACAGGCTCAGGGTGACATAAAAGATTTTTTAAATTATGAAAAAAGTTTTACTCGTCATCACCGGCTCAATTGCCGCCTACAAATCAATGGATCTGCTGCGCTTGCTCAAAAAAAATGGTTTTGATGTTTCCTGTATTTTGACCAAGGCAGCGCAAGAATTTATTACGCCACTGCTGGTCAGCAGCCTTTGTGGCTCAAAGGTTTACAGCGATTTATTTTCACCAGAAGATGAAGCGAAAATTGGTCACATCAATCTTTCGCGCCAGGCAGATTTAATTGTAGTTGCGCCTGCTTCTGCTGATTTCATCGCAAAAATTGCGAATGGTTACGCCAATGATTTGGCATCTTGTGTGCTGCTTGCCGCGAATAAAAAAATTATGATTGCGCCGGCGATGAATGAAAAAATGTGGGAGAATAAAGCAACGCAGCAAAATTTGATGAAGGCGCTAGAGTCAGGAATTGCAATAGTTGAGCCCTCAATTGACGTTCTTGCTTGCGGCGAATTTGGTCTTGGAAAAATGGCAGCGCCAGAAAAAATTTTCGAAAAAATTGTAAAATTTTTTGAAAATCAAAATCAGCTCAAAGGAAAAAAAATTCTGCTCACGGGTGGTTCAACCATTGAACCAATTGATCCAGTGCGCTTCATTGGCAATCATTCTTCTGGAAAACAAGCAATTGAACTGGCGAAAGCTTTCGACGAAATGGGCGCCGATGTGACCTTTGTTGCGGGAAATGTTTTGCTGCCAATTCCGCTCAAAAAAGAAAAAATTATTCGCGTGAAAACTGCGCAAGAAATGTTTGAGGCGGTGAAAAAAAATCTAACAAAAAAAGACGTATTTATTGGCTGCGCTGCTGTTGCCGATTTTAAAATGAAAAAAATTTCTGCTCAAAAAATTAAGAAAACTGCAGAAAAAAATTTGACGCTCGAACTTGAAAAAAATCCTGATATTTTAGACTTTGTTGGCCACGCCAAAAACCGCCCCGCTCTTGTGATTGGCTTTGCTGCTGAAGGTGAAAATTTGGAAAAAAATGCGCGTGAAAAATTACGCAAAAAAAACTGCGATTTAATTGTCGCCAACAACATCGATGACGGAAAAATTTTTGGCGCCAATGAAAGCGAAGTGATTTTTGTATCAGAGAAAAAAACTGAAAAATTGGGAAAAATTTCCAAAGCAAAGTTAGCACAAATTTTAGCCACAAAGCTGCTTTAAAAAAGGCGCCGCAAATTTTTATTTCCAAAAAATAAAATCAAAATTTAGGCAGAAGAGCATCTTCTTTTTTACGCCATTTTTTGGCAAAATTACAAGCTCTTCACATGCCTTTAGTAACTAGACAAGAAATCATCGCAGCTGTTGAAAAAAGGCTGCGCGCCACAAAACAATTTGAAGAGGCCCTGGGTGGCAAAGAAAGAAGAGAAGAGGTGATGGCTGGTGCTGGAGCTGGCTTAGATGGCGTCAGAGCTGGTGCTGGAGCGGGAGAAGGACATGTTGACGGCGCTTTTTATTATGGAAAAGCTGCTGAAACGCAGACAAATCTGACAATAGACCCAAGAACAAAAGAAATTTTACTTGCAGCTCTAAAGCCATCAACTCCCGAATTAGAAAATCCACTCCGTCTTCAAACAATAAACGAAGTTATAGATATTTTTGAGGGCATTACTCGCCAATTATTGACAAAAGATGAGGATATCGATCAAGTCGAAGTGGAAGGAAAAATGGCGCCATTTGCTGCCGCTGGCAACTTGCGCAATTTTATCCATCAACAATTTGAAAAAGATCCAGAAAAAGTAAGGAAATTTTTGCGTGATTTTTTAGGCGCAATTAGAATCGAAGTTGATGCGTTTTACGAATCTGATCTAGGAGAAGGGGTAAGGCTGTAAATAGTGACTTTAAACAGAATTCTTACTGAAACACTTGGTGAAAATGACGCTCAAAAACTACAAAGAGCACAAGTTGCAAAAGAAAAGCTGATTAAACACTTCCCAACTGAATCTGCACTTATACCAGAAACCACTTCTGATGCATTGAAGCCGGCTGGAGACGTGCGAAACTTTTTGCATAAAAATTACGCCCAATTTGGCGAAGAAGTTAAAACAGTTTTGCAAGAGTTATTGGTTTACCAATCGCTTTTAACCAGCCTCCCTTCTACAACTGCGATACTTGATTGCTTGGGTAAATTTCCTGGAAACGTTGAACCAGACACTTACCTGGCTTGCGTACAAGGTCTAAAAGAAAGGTTGGAAGCTGTTTTATGCACAATGAGCCCTCTTTCACCGCTGAATAATCTTTTGGTGCAAGCCTACGATGAGGCTATGATGGCAACAATCAGAAAGTATTATAGGCTGGATGATCCAAGACTTACCAAAGAGCAAAAAAGAAGAATAAATATCGATGTTCATGCCGCAACAATTTTTGGCTGGATGTCTGGTGTAAGAGAATTGGGCCACGCAACCTATACAACTCATCTTTATGACGGCAAAGGCAACAAAGCCTTTAAGCTCGACATCTATCGAAATCTACATCTCCTGATGCAAAAAAAAATAGGGATGACTAGGCAGGAAGGCGTCAAAGAACTTAGAGAATTTTTTGCCACTCACCCAACAATGGAAAAGGGTGAAATTTCTTTTTATGGCAGTGATGGGAGGAGATATTACCAAAAAGGCGCGTATTACGAAACTGAAATAGACGGCAAAATGGTTAGGGTCTGTAAGGATGAGGGCAAAGGCGGCGGTTATTGTTACAAAAAAGAAGATGGTAAATTGGAATATCTCACTGCCCAAATTAACGGCGCCAACAGAGCGTTAGAAGAGTTACTAAAAAAACTTTCGCTCATTGGCCCAAGCGCAGAATTTGGACCAGCTCAGGCCAATGAAGCTGGGTTATTAACTGCTGATTTTACAGAGTGGAAACCGCACGCTGCAGAAATCGCAATTATGCATTTTTTACCAGACGTAAGGATTGTGCAGCCTTGGGAAAACTATGGCAAAGAAGGCGAAACCTCAATCATGGCACAAACTCATGAAGTTCATCTAGTGGAAGAAAGTCCACATTCTAAGATATTGATCTCTAAAGCCTTGAGAAGCGAAAATCCTCAGGAGCAAATAGCAGCAATTCACGCACTCTATGTCCTCTATATTTGCACGCCTGGCCATACTCATAGAGTAGAAACAGCCGCAGAAAATCTTGGACTAAGACAGCTGTTTCTTAGCCTAGGTTATGGCCTGCTTAGCGAAATTGAGAGAAGTGATCATTTGTACAACAATAAAGCAGGAACAACACAAATCGTGCTGCGAAAAGCGCGTAATTTTATCACTGACTTATTGGCACGAAATGAAGCTGGAATTCCTGATTTCATGAGGCGCGAAGTGCTAGGGGTGGCGGCAATAATTGAAAGTGACCGATCACCTTTTGGCATCAACCTTGAGTCTGGAGACACCCTCCGAAGAATGAGAGAAGCTTTCGTAGTTATGGCTTTATCTAATGACTGGAAGTCGCTTCAAAAAACACTATCAGAAATAAGTTTAGAAACTGCCGAAGTAAAACGCATTGCAAGAGCTGCAAGAGCTGCCTTTGAAAATCGCCAACGGGAAAAAATAATAGAAGCTTACACAGCGCTAAGAAATGCATCAGTAATCCCCCAAGAAGTTAATAGAGCTATTCTATCAGTCTCTACTAGATCGATCCCAGGATCAATCACCTCCCCCCTCGCAAAAGAAGAAGAGTATTTTACAAGATATTCTTTGCTTGCATGGGTCTTCGCTAATGAACGCGAACTATTATCTGATTATGAAGTGGAAAACAGGCTGCCTTCCTGCGTGGATTTCTTGCTTAGAAACCGCTTATCGAAATCTTTATTATTCTTATTGCTGCACGGCCCAAAAAAGGAGCAAGAAGAAATTATGGTAGGGCTAGATGCAAACAAAGAAACTCGTGACTCTGTCACTTACGGCGCCCTAGCAGATGGCAATATCGAGGCAATTAAAAGATTAATATCTCACGATAATTTTAATTCCAAAATTAGCGCTTTTGGTTTCACCCCCACTCACCCACTGTCGATTGCATCATCAACGAGAAATCCGCACTCGGTTGCTTTTTTGGTTGAACTAGCCAATGGCCTTACAAACGAAATAGAAAAGGCCGAAGCAAGAGATGCAACTAATCTCAGTTTCGCAAGAGAAGTTGATAATAAAGAAATTACCACAGCCCTACTTAAAAGCACCAATATCGATCTAGGCATATGTTTTGAAGTAGCATTGAAAAAAGGAGACAGCGAGTTGGCACAGGATGTTTTAGCAAAAATTGAGTCGCCAACTATTGAACTGCTAGAGATGGCCGTAAGAAATCACAATCCAATTTTGGTTGAGCGGTTACTAGAAAATGGTCTCAATCCATATTTAACAAATGGCGAAAAATCCGCCTTCGACCTTGCAATTGATTCAAAAGATCCTCGCTCTTTATGCATCATAGAGGTCTTATTACGCGCCCAGGAAGATGATTTTGACTTCGATCCAGAAAATCGCTTAAATAATGTTTATGCACTTCTTGAAAAACTAATCACCGAAGGAAATCGAGGCGCAGAAACTATCGACAAAGTAGAAAAATTGCTTACTGCCGCAAAAAGAGCAAAAATAGAGATGGACGAAGGAAGGTTAATTGAAATTTTCAACAAAGGACCAGAACTTTTTCGTGATCACGAAATGCCAATCTCCGTGTTTTTTGACGACAAAGAAAAGGTTCTGGAACTAAGGAGTCTGAAATTATTTGAAGATGGCCTCAAAACAGAAGCCCGAGAAGTAGAAAAAGAAATTATTTTAGGGAACGTACCAGCCTTTCTTCACGCTGCCTTAACCGCTAAAGCAGGCAAGAGTGCAGAAGTGACGGATTCTCTTTTTTTTCATATCATAAGCACGGTATTGGTTGACTTCATGAGCAAAGAAGAAGGGGCAGAGGAAGAGAGAGACAAAAATGGAAAAGAGGCAATCATAGCACATCTTGGCACAGCTTTTAAGGGCTGGCCAGCGCTCCATTACGCAATTTCACAAGGAGTTAATGCTAAAACAATTTTGACTTTACTTAAAGAATACCAACAAGATCCAAATTTCCGAATCCTCATCACCGGTCAAAATGCACTACAAGTCGCTCTTGATTTCGCAATTAAACAACAGTCAAGCGGCTCACTTAATTTGCTTACAATTGAAAACCTTGTATTTCATGGACCAACAATTGACTGCAACACAAAAAGCGCAGATGGATTAGTCCCTCTTTACCAACTCATAAAATTACAAAGTAATACCGAAGAGGAAGCCAGCAAAGCTGCGCTGCAAAACTTCATAGAACATCTAGTATTAAGGCACAAAGCAAGTTACGAATTGGCGTTTGAAGTGGCGCTGCAGAAAAAAGATAACAACGCGGCTGGAATTATTCTTCAATTTGCAAGGCTTGATCAGCATCAAATAAGCAGAATGTTTAAAGCGGCTTTAGAACAAGATAATACAACAATCGCCAAAAATATATTATCTAGAGGTCTAATAAGTAGAGAGCAATTAAACCAATTAGCGAGCGAGGCTTATTCAGAAAGCGGCGAAACCTTACTTGCTGGGTTAATACGCAAATGCGCAACTAAGCCAGATTTCGATTCGGTCATTTTAGAAATGCTGTCGCGCGGAGCAAATCCATTCCAAAGAAATAGCCAACGAACCTCCCCTCTTCACCTCGCTCTCACAATAGTTCCAGAAAGCGGTCGCATTCAAGTCGCAGAAAGAATTGTGCAAATGGCTGAAAGTTGCGGAATCAGCCAGGATGCCTTAGGTGCCTATTGCATTAAAACTATCGACAGAATTATCGAAGACGCTTCACTCACTTCACAACAAAGAGAACAAGCGCTCTTAAAACTTAACCAAGTAATCGCAAATAAAATACCGGAGCTTCTGCCAAAACTTGCTGCGCGCTATATCTGTGAATTAGATTACAGAGTAACGCTGCACAATCCAGCAATTCCAACTGATGATGTTTTGAGAAAAATGTCCCCAGATCAAAAAACTATTTTCTTTTCAGGAGTTTGCAAAACTCCATATTCCATTACCGAATACGATGGCAGAATAATCGAAAGAAATAACGATGTAGCAAGGGGGAGACCGGCCTTATATCACTGCATCAGCAGGTTGAATACTGATTTAATGGACGTTTTATTGCGTAATGGCGCCCCTCTCATAACAACTAGAGATAGCAAGGGCAACACTTATACACCACTTGCTTACGCCGCCCTAGATCTCCATAACGCACCTTTGCAATATCTAATTGCAGAGGAAAAATATCTGACTGAGGACGACAAAAGAAAGTTAGACCCAACAGACGCAGAAGTGCGTGAATCGATATTCTATCAAGTGGTTATAAGCAGCATAATTTTCCAAAATCCGCCAGAAGAACCAAGTCCAGCCCTCTTCACCCTTGCGAATTACCCCACAGTTCAGAAACATATTTCAAGATATTACGCAGCCTTTCTTGAAGATCTCGCAACAGCAAGAAGCGAAGATGTAATAGAAAATTCACTAAAATGTTGCCAAACCCTTAACACAATTTTGCTAAAGGGAATTACGCACGACCAATTAAGATATTCCTTGATTGGAGAATGCTGTGTAAACGCCATAACAAAAAGCAGGCCAGAATTAGCGGTGCCTTTGCTTGCGGCAATTGATGATGAAAAAATAAAAAGAGAAGTGATTTACAGATCTTTCTGCGCCGCCTTGCTAAAATATGATAAAGAATCCTGTCAGATAATAATTGACGCAATTGACTTATTAGATGTCCAAACAAAAAGAGACCTGATAACTATTGCCCATATAGACGTTGGGGGAAGTACAGTTCCAGGTGAGATAAAAGATCGCGCAGAGTCTCTAATCTCCGAATTACTCGGGGATGAAAATATAGCTAAAAAACTCCTTACAGAAACTAAAGGAGCTGCTGCGGTTCTTGGTCAACCAGGAGTAAGTCCGCAGCCGGGGGGTGCTGGAGCTGCTGTTGGAGGAGCTGGTGCGGCCGCAGGCGGCAGACAATAGCTAAAAAAATTTAAACAAAATTTTTAAACCATCCGCACTCAGCTAAATCAAGACTTGGCGACAGTTTAATAAAAATTTCTTCGTGATAATTTTTGAGCCATTTTTTCTCAGGATAAGTCAGCATTTTCATATCAATCAACCTGGCATCAAAAGGTGCCAAAGTGAGCGTTTTGAAGCATAAAAACTTTTCATCTAACTCTTTTACCAGCAGCAAATTTTCTAAACGAATTCCATATTCACCTGCTTTGTAAAATCCCGGCTCATTAGAAATTATCATTCCAGGAAGAAGCTCTTGATGCGCTCTGCGGCTTACTCCACACGGCCCTTCGTGAACTGACAAAAAACTTCCAACGCCGTGTCCTGTTCCGTGATCATAATCAAGTTTTGCCTGCCAAAGTTGAAAACGCGCCAAAGCATCAAGCTGCGCTCCAGTTGTGCCACGCGGAAATTTCGCTCGCGCTAAAGCAATATGACCCTTCAAAACGCGAGTAAAATTTTCGATCATTTCTGCGCTTGGCACGCCAATTGCAATAGTGCGCGTGACATCTGTCGTTCCACAAAAATCAGCACCCAGATATTGCCCACCAGAATCAACCAAATAAAGCGAGTTTCCTGAAATTTTTTTGTTAGTTTTTGGCGTAGCGTGATGGTGAATAACCGCGCCATTACTGGCGAAAGAAGATATTGTGTTGAAAGATAGCGAGAAAAAATCAGGCGATTTTTGACGAAATTCGAGCAGCTTTTTTTCTGCCGAAATTTCATCAATTTCGCCGGCATTTTCCAGCCAAAATAAAAAGCGGCAAAGCGCTAAACCGTCAACTTCATGAGCTTTTATTGCCCCAAAAATTTCTGCCGAATTTTTCTGCGCTTTGAGCAATTCAATTGGATCTTTTTTAACAATAATCTCGCTGCCATTTTTTTCTAACAGCTGATGCAGCCAGTAATTTGTGATGCTCTCATCAATTTGAATTTTGCCAATTTTTTTAGACAGAATTTTTCGAGCAGCATTTTCATCTTGAAAAACTTCTACACTTCCGTCGCAAAATAAAATTCCATAAGCACGCCAAAGCGGCGTAAATTCAAGGTCGCGCGCTCTTGCATTTAACAGCCAACATAAATTTTCTGGCTTAGAAATTAACAATGCATCCGCCGCCAAACCTTGTAAAACGCGGCTGCGCTTTGACGCGGTATTTTCACCAGCAACTTTTTCATCCAAATAAAAAACCTGCGAAGCTGCAGCTTGCGCGCGCTCCTGCCAAATTTCAGCAAGAAAATCTTTCTCCAAAAAAACCAAATTAGAAAATTTTTTACTCAGATTTTTCGCCGCCAAAACACTGGTCAATTTTGAAAACAAAGCAAGCTGCTGCGACGATTTTAAATTCTCTTCCAGCCAAGCATTTACTGATTTTGTTGCGATATTAAAAATCTCAAATTCATCATTATCCAACTCTTGCGCCGCTTGCAACATATAGCGCCCATCGGTGAAAAAATATGACTTTCTTTGTCCAAAAATCACCGTTGCATTTGAACCGCTAAATCCAGTTAGAAACTCGACGCGCTTCTCGCTTTCCGGTAAATATTCGCCAAAAAATTCGTCAGAATTTGGCAGCAAAAAATAGTCAATTTTTTGCTCTATTAAAAATTTTTTGAGCGCAGAAAGTGCGAAATCATTCATAAAAACACCGAAATAATAATGAGTAAAAAAACCGCTTACTGCTGCCAATCTTGCGGCGCAATTCATTTTAAATGGGCCGGAAAATGTCCAGATTGCGGCGCGTGGAATTCTTTTGTTGAAGAACTAGCCGAAGGCGGCGCATCGCATTTCTCTAGGCTAGGAACGGAAACTACAAATAAAAAATCGAGCGCAAAAAAAATTGAACTGGTTTCGTTAAACGGCGAAACCACCGATTTTCCGCGCATCAAAACCAATATCGGTGAACTTGATCGAGTGCTTGGAGGTGGCTTGGTTCAAGGCTCGGTCGTGCTTATCGGCGGCGATCCAGGAATTGGAAAATCAACTTTGCTTCTACAAACTGCAGAAAGCTTAGCCAAAAAAAACGCCAAAGTAATTTATATTTCTGGCGAAGAATCAATTGACCAAGTTCGTCTTCGCGCTAGGCGGCTCAACATTTCGGGCGATTCAATCGAACTTGCTTCAACAACAAATGTTGGTGAAATTATCGCCTCAATTGAGCCGCAAAAAACGCCAATAATTGTCATCGTTGATTCAATTCAAACGATGTTTTTAGAAGAGCTTTCATCGGCCCCAGGCACAGTTTCACAGGTGCGCGCAGCGGCGGGAGAATTAACAATTTTTGCTAAGAAAAACAACGTCACTTTGTTGATTGTTTCGCATGTCACCAAAGACGGCCAAATCGCTGGACCCAAAGTTTTGGAGCATATGGTTGACACCGTACTTTATTTCGAAGGCGAGAAAGAATTGAACTTCCGCATCCTTCGTTCAATCAAGAACCGCTTCGGCGCCGCCGGTGAAATTGGTGTTTTTGAAATGAATGAAATCGGCTTAGCGGAAGTGTCAAATCCAAGCGAATTATTTCTGACTTCTTACGAACGAGAAACCTCGGGAAGCGCTGTCTTTGCTGGAATGGAAGGCTCACGGCCAATTTTGCTGGAAATTCAAGCCTTAGTTGCGCCGTCTTTTATGCCAACACCAAGGCGCGCCGTTGTTGGCTGGGACGTCAATCGCCTGGCAATGGTGATTGCTGTTTTAAGCAATCGCTTCGGTCTAAATTTATTCGATAAGGAAGTTTATTTAAACATCGTCGGCGGCTTAAAAATCGAAGATACTTCCGCTGATTTGGCCGTTGCTTGCGCCTTAATTTCTGCGGCCAGAGACGTTGCTCTGCCCTCTTCCACAATTGCCATTGGCGAAGTTGGATTATCGGGCGAAATTCGTATGGCGGGAAATTTGGAAAATCGTTTGAAAGAAGCGAACAAACTTGGCTTCAAAAATTGCTTACTTCCAAAAGCAAATGAGAAAAATAAAAACTTCGCCGCCCTTAGAAAATCGCTGCCGGAAATGAATTTCACTTTCGTTGCTCATATCCGCGATTTGGGGAAATTTTTTAAAAAATAAAAATTCTATCGCATTTTTGGGAATCAGAAAATACGCCACTTAAAGAGCTATAATTCAATCGAGATCAACATGAAAAAAATTCTAATTTTAGCGCTAATACTTTGCGCAAAAACCGCATTTGCTGATGAGAAAATTTTTTCTACTGAAATAAAAAATCATCGCTTTGAGCCATCTGTTATAGAGGTTCCAGCCAATCAAAAGTTTTTTTTGATCGTAAAAAATTTAGATAAAACTGCCGAAGAATTTGAGAGCGAAACTCTGCAAAAAGAAAAAATCGTCAAAGGCGAAAAAGAAATTAAGCTGCCAATAAAGCCACTAAAACCGGGCGAATATCCATTTTTTGGCGAATTTCATGCCAAGACAGCACAAGGAAAAATTATCGCAAAATAAGCGCTTAAACCTGGCGTAAAAACCTTCGCGCCAGCTCAAATAAATCCTGCACCACATCGCGAATTTTTGCGTCAAAACCAAGATTTTTTTTCGCCCACTCTTTGATCCACGGCCGCGCCAACTCCCACATATTCAATTTTGGATCAAGCATTACACCAACCCCTTCAACAAGCAGTAAAGTCTTTTGCAACAGCAATAGCTCTGGTTTCGTAGCCATTTCATATTGGCGCGTCATCACAACTAGATGACCTAAAAGTTTAGCAAGCGAGATGTCCTTAACATCAACATCAACAACCGTTTCGCCGATTTTTTTAAGGCTAATCGCCAATTCATCAATATCGGTTTTGGCAGGAACAAAACCAGCATCGACATGAATTTGCGCCACTCGTTTGTAATCTTTTTGCAAGAAACCAATGAGAATTTCAGCAACCGCCAAACGTGTTTTTTTGTCGATCTTGCCCATGATGCCAAAATCAACAACACCGATATCGCCATTTTTGAGCAAAAATAAATTTCCTGGATGCATGTCGGCGTGAAAAAATCCATTGCCGTAAACTTGCGTGAAATAGCTAATAACAAGGTTTTGCGCAATTTTCTTTTTATCGAAATCGCTGCGCAAAATTTCATTTTTATTTGAAAAAGGAATTCCATCCAGCCACTCAAGCACAAGAACTTTTGGCGTCGAAATTTTCAAAAAAACTTGCGGAACATAAAAACCACAAACAGCAGCAAGCTCTTCGCGCAGGCGCTGCGCATTAGCTCCTTCGCGCAATAAATCGAGCTCACTTTTTGCAGTTCCGCTTAAGAGTTCGGCGATATTTTTTAGATTTTTCGCTAAATTTTTGGAAAAAATTCCAACGATTTTTGCGAGAAGAAAAAGACTAGAAATATCTCGTGCCATATTTCTGGCAATGCATGGGCGCAAAATTTTCACTGCAACAAATTTTCCGTCACAAAGCTTGGCTTTATGAACTTGCGCAATTGACGCTGAAGCGATTGCTGCAAAATTAAAATCGGCAAAAATTTTCGTGAAATTTTCACCAAATTCTTGCTGCAAAATCTTACGCAATTTTGCACTAGAAAAAGCAGGAAGATTATCTTGAAAAGAAGTTAAAGCAGAGGCCAGAGAGCTTCCAACTAGGTCACTGCGCACTGATAAAATTTGCCCTAATTTCACGAAAGACGGACCGCAAAATTTCAGGAAATAAAAAACTGCGCGGTTTTTGCTAATTGGATAGAGAGGAAGGAATAGAAGAAAAACGCAGAGCAGTCGAAGTAGATTCAAAAAAGAAATCACTAGCGCTGCACAGGGTCTTGAGTTAACGGAGGATGAACTACGCCACCACCTTCAACAACTGGTGGGGTCAAACTTTGCGCCGAAGAACCCGCGGCATTGACGTCAACTTTGATTTTGCTAAGGTCAACATCAACTCCAGCCCAACTAAATAGCTTGTTGAGAAGTTGCGAGATGATTTGCATGATGTTTCCAGTCACTTCCTGAATTCTTCCAACGATTGCCTTGAAAGCATTTGCCGAGTCACCATCAAGATGCAAAATCAAAACCGCTTCATCAACCGTGAGAATGTTTAAAGCAAGCATTACAACCAACAGCGAGAAGGCTGTAGAGATGAATATAAACATCGTACGCAAAGTCAGATAAGACAAAAAATCGTTCATAAAACGCATTTAATTTTAGGGGAATTTTTGCGTCTTTTTGTTGCGCGACTTTCTTTGAAGCAAGAAAAATCATTCATGTTTACAATGACCAAAATACATGCGTGGCGCAACTGGACGGGCATTGTAATTTTGCTCAATGAGATGCGCAAAGGTCATATCGTAAATTTTTTCCTGACGTGATGAAACAGTAAAAAGCGGCTTACCCTGAGAATTAAGACAGTATTTCTTCTGCATTAGAAGCGCAATTAGCAGCTTATTTTCTGCTTCACTTACAAGCATAGCTTCTTCCTTTTGTTTCGGCGGATTTGCCGCTAGAAACGCATCATTAACGGAAAAGATAAAAGATTCTCGATCAGAGGTGTTATGAAGGGTGACTCGACCATATTTACTTAGATCAGCAACGCAGGAAATTGTGAACACAAAAAAAGGCAGAAGCATTAAACTTCTGCCTTTTTTTTTGGCATAATTTTTCATTACCGCCAAAACTATGAATTAGCCTCGTTAACTGGCTTCTCAGCCGCATTGGCAGCAACCAAGAAATCAAGTTTCTCTTTAATTCTTGATGCCTTACCGGTGAGGTTACGCAGGTAATAAAGCTTAGCGCGACGCACTACACCTTGCTTGGTGACTTCAATACCAGCAAGCAAAGGTGAATAAAGTGGGAATTTTCTTTCCACACCAACACCTGAGCTGATTTTCCTGACTGTAAAAGTCGCGGCATAATTTGATTCGTCTTTAGTTCTGGCAATTACAACTCCATTGAAAGCCTGAACGCGAGTGTTTCCACCTTCGGTGATTTTGTATTTCACGCTAACAGAATCGCCAACCTTAAACTTTGGAAGTTGGAATGTGCGATCTTGCAGCAACTTTTCAACTTGTTGCTTAGCGAAATTTGAAAGGATATTTGTCATAATTTACAAAACTTGAGTTTGGCTTTTCGCCTTATTTCTTGTGATTTAAGCAGATTTTTTTGCTGCAACTTCTTCAACCACAACGCGGTCAACAAGCTCCATCAAAGCCATCGGGGCTTTATCTCCAACGCGGAAACCGAATTTCATAATTCTGGTATAACCACCATTTCTTTGCAAAATTCGTGGCGCAATTTCTTTAAATAGACGAGCAACAATTTCTTGATTACCCAAGATTGAGGCAGCTAGGCGACGATTCGCTAAAGAATCTGTTTTTGCCAAAGTAAGAATTTTTTCAACATATGGTCGAAGCTCTTTTGCTTTCGGCAAAGTTGTTTTAATGCGCTCATTCTTCAAAAGAGCGATGGATAGATTGCGAAGCAGGGCCTTTCTATGAGCACTGTTTCTGCTTAATTTTCTTCCTTTAATTGCGTGTTTCATAACTCGTAATGGTTCAACTAAAATTCTTTATTTTTCATCTTAAGAAGATCATCGATATTTTGAGGCGGCCAGTTAGCAAGCTTCATGCCGAAACTTAGTCCCATCGCCTTCAAATTGTCTTTCAACTCGTTAAGAGATTTTCTGCCAAAATTGGCAGTTTTAAGCATTTCTGCTTCGGTTCTTGAAACTAGATCACCGACATAAAGAATGTTTTCATTCTTCAAGCAGTTGTAAGAACGAACTGAAAGCTCAAGTTCGTCGATAGTTTTCAAAAGGTTTTTATTAAATTCTGGCTCAGAAGAAGTTTCTCTTTGTACAACTGCGTCAACCTTTTCAACGTCGAAATTGATAAAGACTTTAAGCTGCTCTTGCAAAATTTTTGCTGCAACACCTAGCGCATCTTGTGGAGTTATTGCACCATTAGTGTCAATTTCCATGATCAACTTATCGAAGTCGGTAATTTGACCAACGCGAGCATTTTCAACTTTGTAAGAAACTTGTTTTACCGGACTGAATACCGCGTCAACCATGATAGCACCAACACCACGATCGCCTTTTTTGCTTTGATCAGCAGTAACGTAGCCACTGCCACATTCAACATGCATCTGCATATCAATTTTTGCGCCCTTGTTTAAAGTGCAGATCAATAAATCTTTATTAATGATATCAAAGCCAGCTGGAAGCTCGATTGCACCAGCATAAACCGGGCCAGCTTTATTTACCGAAAGTTTGAAAGAGGCGGATGAGGCGTCTTCTTTGGTAATAGCAAGAGACTTTAGGTTCATGATGATATCAAGAACATCCTCTTTAACACCGTCGATCGTACCATATTCATGCAATACGCCTTCTATTTTAACAGAAGTAACAGCAAAACCACTGATTGAAGAAAGTAAAACTCTTCTTAATGCATTACCCAAGGTATTGCCAAAACCTCTAGCGAAAGGCTCCATGACGATCACTGACTTAGTCACGTTGTCATAACCATCTTTTAGAGTGATCGAATTTGGCTTAGTCAGTGAGTGCCAGCTTTCTTTTAGAATCGCCATATTTCGTAAGTTTGATTGTTTTTAATTTATTAACTCGCGCTAAACAGTCAGCGCGCTGACTTGTCAATTAAACGCGTCTGCGTTTAGCCGGTCTGCATCCGTTATGTGGATGGTATGTAATGTCTTTAATCAAGGTAACATTGAGCCCAGCAGCTTGAATTGCACGCAAAGAAGCCTCGCGTCCAACGCCTGGACCCCTGATTTCAACGGTTGCATTTTGCAAACCAGCTTCTTTGGCTATGCCAATTACATGCTGAGTTGCAACTTGCGCCGCGTAAGGGGTTGCCTTTCTTGATCCTTTAAAACCATGCTTACCGGCTGAAGACCAACAAACAATGTTTCCATTGGTATCAGAAACTGAAACGATTGTGTTATTGAAGCTTGCAAAAACGTGGATAACGCCGTTGAGGATATGCTTCTTTTTAGAAGTTTTTGACGATTTTTTTTCGTTTAATTTAGCGTCAGCTTTGGTTTCAGTCATAAATTATTTTACTGCTTTTTTCTTGTTAGCGATAGCAACACCGCGACCTTTGCGTGTTTTAGCGTTTGTGTGAGTTCTTTGTCCGCGAACTGGAAGCTTCTTAACGTGACGAATGCCACGATAGCAACCAATATCAGCTAACCTTTTGATATCGGAAGAAACTTTTCTTCTCAAGTCACCTTCCAAAACCGGGAACTCTTTTTCAATCAACGCCCTCACCTGCGCAAGCCTTTCTTCGGGCATTTCATGCGTTCTTTTTGAAAGATCGATTTTTAATTTTTCGCAAATTTTGTGAGCGGTCGTATTACCAATTCCGTAGATGTAAGTTAAAGCTATAACAAAACGCTTTTCCTTTGGAATGTTGACTCCAGCAATCCTAGCCAAGTTAGTATCCTCTTAATTTTAGCAAAAAAACATCATTAAAAAATGATAAATTTAAATGCTTTTGTTGATTTAAAAAAAATTTCGACTGGTTTTTCAGAACAGTCTTCGAACTTAGAGCCTAGAGCCTCTAATACCTGTAATCAGATCCTCAAAAACGAGGGGCGCGCTTTTTATGGCCGCAACTAAAACAAGCAAGTTCTTTTTTTGGTAAAATTCAATCAAATCGAAAGTTGATTCGCGGTAAACTTTTAAACGATTTTTTACCGTTTCTTCGTTATCGTCGCTTCTACTTTCGAACTGATTTGAGCCGCAATTATCGCAAACCCCTTCTGTTTTTAAGGTTTTGAAATAGCGGTTATAAACCGCACCGCATTTCTTACAAGAAAAGCGGCCGGCTATTCTTTGTACCAAGATTTCTTCGCTGACATCAAAATTAAAAACGATGTCAATTTTCTTGCCAAGGCCAGACAACATCGCTTCCAAAGTTTTTGCTTGCGAAATATTTCTTGGAAAACCGTCGAGAATAAAACCCTTAGCGCAATCCTGCTTGGTGATGCGATTCTGAATTATTCCCACCACTACTTCGTCAGGAACCAATTTTCCTGCATCCATGTAGGATTTTGCTGACTTGCCAATTTCACTACCATTTTCGACTTCGAAGCGCAAAGCCTCTCCGGTTGAAATTGTAGGAATCGATAAATGGCTAGAAAGCATTGATGCCTGAGTTCCCTTACCAGATCCAGGAGCGCCCAAAAAAATTATGTTCATTAGGCCCTTACCCTTACTCTTCTTCTTTTGGTAACCTTGGAGCCATATCTGTCAGCCATGAGATGCGACTGAACCTGATTGACCAAATCAAGCACAACGTTAACCATGATCAAAATTCCCGTACCACCAATATGTAGCGGGATTGAGTAACGCGTCACTAAAACTTCTGGAACAATACAAACGAAAATTAGGTAAACGGCGCCAATCAAAGTTAGGCGTGCAACAACTTTATCTAGATATTGCGAAGTGGCAACTCCTGGCCTTACACCAAGAATAAAGCAATTACTTTTTTTCAGATTATTCGCAACTTCAGTGGTGTTAAAAATAATCGAAGAATAGAAGTAAGAGAAAAACAAAATCAGAGCAGCAAATAAGGCCAAGTAAAGCGAACCGCCTCTACGCAACATTGACACCAAAAGATCTCCGTCAGCGCCAGTAAACTGCACAATTGCCGCTGGAAACATTAGAATCGAGCTCGCAAAAATTGGCGGGATAACTCCAGAGATATTGATTTTAAGTGGCAAGAAGGATGAGTCAGACATACCAGACGCTTTCATCATCGTGGCGTTTGGATATTGGATTTTGATACGTTTGTAAGTTTTTTCGACAAAACAAACCATCATCAAAAACAAAGCGAAGGCAGCAAAAGCGATAAGGATAGCAAACCAGGAATAAACACCGGTACGCGACAAGTCAAAAACCTGCACAATGGTTGACGGCAAAGAAGAAACGATACCAACAAAAATGATCAAAGAAATTCCGTTACCAATACCAGATGTGGTAATTCTTTCACCAAACCACATTAGCATTACGGTACCCCCAACTAAGCTAACACAAGTGGTCCACATGAATATGCTAGAATCAGAAATGAAGGCGCTATTTTCTCCATTCGAGAGCGCATAATAGACGCCAAGAGACTGGAAAAAAGCCAAAGTTATTGTGAGGTAGCGAGTATATTGATTGATTTTGGCCTTACCATATTCACCTTCTTTTTTGAGCTCTTCGAGACCTTTATACATCGAACACATAAGTTGCATTATGATCGAAGAGGTGATGTATGGCATAATGTTGAGAGCAAAAATACTCATTCTCTCAAGCGCACCACCTGAAAATAAATTGATCATGCCAAACATGTTGGCGCCAGAGCTAGCAAAAAACTTTTTTAGAACATCAACATCGATTCCAGGAATCGGAACGAAAGTGCCAAACCTATAAACAAGCAGCAAAGCAATCGTAAAGAAGATTCTATTTCTGAGTTCTGAACTTTTGGCGACCACCGGAAAAACTAGCTAAAAGATTTTGCTTTGGCTGAATAGGCATCAACAAGGATTTTTAGAGATGGGAGGTTTAAATCTTTTCTACCCATCACTAATTTTACTTTTGATGCTTGGCTTTTGATTAAACCAACAGCTTCTAAAGCGGCCTTATCAATTTGCTTGGCATCAAGCTTTTTGCTCTCAACCATATTAGCAACATCACGGATATTTAGGGTTTCGACTTCTTTGCGAGTGAAATTAGTGAAGCCTTTTTTTGGAAGCCTCATGTGAACTGGAGTCTGACCGCCTTCGAAGCCTTTTACAGAGTGGTGACCAGTTCTTGCCTTCTGACCTTTCACACCGCGGCCGGAAGTTTTACCTTTACCAGAACCAATACCTCTACCTACCCTGATACGGGAGTTTCTTTTTATTTTTGGTAGAGTTTGAAGAGAAAACGACATTGCCTGAAATTTTAATTAAGAATTTTTAATCTTTACGATTTGAGATATTTTTCTGATCATACCAAGAATCGCATTGTCAGCAGTTACTTCTACTGAAGTTCCTATCCCTCTAAGGCCCAAACCAATAAGGTTGCCTTTTTGTCTATCATTGAGTTTTGAACCACCTTTAACTTGCGAAACGATGATTTTTTTGTTCAAAAAGTGCTTAAGTTCCATGATTACTCTCCAGTTTGATTAAGAGCTAAATTTCTTCTTTTGACGATTTCAGAAATTTCTTTTGATCTTCTTTCGGCAATAATTTTTGGCGAAACCAAAGATGTAAGAGCGGCAAAAGCTGCAGCAACCATGTTATATGGGTTAGAAGTGCCAACAGACTTGGCTACAACATCGTGAATTCCTGCACATTCAAAGATAGCGCGCATAGGACCGCCAGCAATTACACCGGTTCCTGCCGGGGCTGATCTTAAATGCACTTTTGCAGAACAAAATTTACCGAAAGTATCATGATGTATTGTGCGACCTTCTTTTAGAGAAATTTTTGTCATAGCTTTTTTAGCTGCTTCAAAGGCTTTATTTTTTGCATCAGAAACCTCTGTTGCATTTCCTTTGCCATAACCAACTCTGCCATTTTTGTCTCCAACCACAACTAGAGCAGCAAAAGACATGTTTTTACCGCCTTTTACAGTTTTTGAAACGCGGTTGATAGCAACCAATCTTTCGACGATTTCGTTAGCAACTTTTTCTTTTTGATTTTTTGTTTGCTGTTTTGTTGACATCTCTGATTTGAGTTTTTGTTAGATTTTTAGAATTGCAGTCCGGCTTCTCTGCAAGCATCGGCAAGTGCTTTTACGCGGCCATTGTATATGTAAGCACCTTTGTCAAAAACGACTTTGGTAATACCAGATTTAACGCATATTTTAGCGAATTCCTTACCAACTAGCTTAGCTTTTTCGATACCGCTAACTTTTTTATCTTCCTCAAAACTCAAGGTTGAAAAGGCGCCAAGAACTTTACCTTCGCTATTAATAAGCTGGGCGTAGATATTTTTGTTCGACCTAGTGACGACAATTCTTGGGCGTCCTTCCTTGTTATTTTTAACAATGGAATTTCTGACTCTGTGTTTTCTTCTTTCGTAGTTAGTAAGCATATTATTTTTTCTTACCCTCTTTTCTTAAAATTTGCTTTCCAGCGATTTTTACACCTTTGCCTTTATATGGCTCAGGCTTTCTGAATGAAATAATTTCGGCAGCAACCTGGCCAACCAAAACTTTATCTTCGCCAGAAATGATGACTAGATTAGGTTTTTCAAAAGCTGCAACGATACCTTTTGGCAAGCTGTAATAAACTTCATGACTATAACCCAAGGTTAGAGCAAGAACACCCTTATCAACAGATGCTTTATAACCAACTCCGTTCACTTCTAGAGTTATTTTATATGGAGTTTGCAAGCCAAGAACAATGTTTTTGACATTGCTGCGATCCATTCCAACAAACATAGAAATTTTTGGAATTGAACCATCTTTCGCGCTAAGCTTTATCTGCTTATCAGCAATTTCAGCAGCGACACCAGCGCTTAGCTGGTAAGTCTTTTTAACCTTTCCAGAATCAAAAGTTATGACGTTATTATCTAACGAAACTTTGATATTGTCTGGGATATTTACCGGTAACTTTCCTACGCGAGACATTGTTTTAAAAAATTAGAAAATTTTGAGTAGAATTTCTCCGCCAAGCGATTTGTTTCTTGCTTCGTGATCAGCCAAAACACCTTGAGAAGTTGAAATGACAGTGACGCCCAAGCCATTTTTCACTGACGGAATTTCATCAGCGCGGCAATAAATTCTTCTTCCTGGTTTTGAAACGATATGAATATCGCTTACAACTGGATCAGAATAGTGATATTTCAAATTAATGTTGAATGTAGCGGCCGGACCTTCTTGGGACTTGCTATAACTTGCGATATAGCCCTCATCTTTAAGAATGCGCAAAATAGAATCGCGCAACTTAGAAGCCGGAGAAGAGATTGTTGTTTTTCGAGCCAAGTAGCCGTTTTTTATTCTGGCTACTAAATCAGAAACTGGGTGATTAGAAGATGACATGTTCAATAAAAATTAATTACCAGCTAGACTTAATAAGACCTGGAATTTGGCCCCAAGAAGCCAACTCCCTCACTGCGATACGAGACAAACCAAATTTCCGAAGATTTCCTCTTGGACGACCAGTAAGGCCGCATCTGTTTCTTTGTCTGCTGCGAGAACCATCGCGAGGCATTTGAGAAAGTTTGATTTGAGCTTCTAGCCTGTCTTCGAATGAGCTTTCTGCGTTCTTAAGAGTAGCAATTAGCTTCTGCCTTTTTTCTTTATGCAACTGAGACAGTTTTTGCCTTTTTTCGTTCCTAAGAGTGAGTGATTTTTTTGCCATTTTACTTAATTGGAAAGTTTAGTTTTTTTAACAAATATAAGGCTTCTTTTTTGTCTTTAGCGGTAGTTGCAATAGTGATATTTAAGCCAAAAACTTTTGGGATATTATCTAGGTCAACCTCAAGAAACACGCTATGTTCTTTGATACCAAAGCTATAGTGATTACTTTGGTTAAAACCTTTCGCAGAAAGACCGCGGAAGTCTCTAATTCTAGGAATGGCGATATTTACCAATCTATCCAGAAACTCATACATTTTTTTGCCGCGCAAAGTGACTTTACAGCCAATTGGTAAATCCTTGCGAAGTTTAAAAGTCGAAATTGCTTTACGAGACTTGGTTAGAACAGCTTTCTGACCGGCAAGATTAGAAACTTGCGCTGCAAGATAAGCCAAAAACTTATTGTCACTGTCCGCTGCTTTTATTCCAACGTTAACACTAACCATTTTAAGTCTTGGAATAGCTAGTTCATTTTTGTAAGAAAACTCTTTCTTTAAATCAGAAATCGAGTCTTTGTATAGCTTTTCAGTTAAGGTTTGCATTTTTATTAAATTTTATCCGATTTTTTTGCCGGATTTTTTTGAAACTCTGTCTTTTCTTTTGAAAGTTTTTCCTTCGCCAGAAGTAAGTTGGAACCTTACTTTAACAGCCTTGCCATTCTCAACGTGCGAAACGTTTGAAATATGAACCGGTTTTTCAACTTTGGTGATCTGACCAGGATTGGATTGGGTCGGTTTTTTGTGAACGGTTGCAATAGCAACGCCCTCAACCAATACTTTGTCATCAGCAACTGATAAAATTTTTCCAATTTTACCTTTGCTTGAACCCGAAATTACAATAACCTGATCGCCTTTTTTAAACTTATTCATTACAGAACCTCCGAAGCTAGTGAAGCGATTTTCAAAAAGTTTTTCTGTCTTACTTCACGAGAAACAGGACCAAAAACACGAGTTGCTATTGGTGCACCATCTTTATCAACTAGAACCACGGCATTGTCATCAAATTTGATGAAACTGCCATCCGGTCTAACGATTTTACTTTTTGTGCGTACAATAACCGCTTTTGCAACCGAGCCCTTTTTTACTTTAGAGCCAGGTATAACGCTGGTAATTGATACGACGATAATGTCGCCGATCCCGGTAATCATGTGATCTGACCCACCTAAAACCTTGATACATCTAGCAGTTTTTGCACCAGAGTTGTCAGCTACAACCAGGTTTGTTTGCATTTGAATCATTTGCGCTTTTCTCCTAATTGGTTTTTAAAGCCCATCTCTTTCTCTTAGAGAGTGGACGAGATGGAACAATCTCAACCTCTTCTCCAACAGAAAGCTTTTTGCCCTGAGAATCGACCAGATATTTTTTATGAACGGTCACGTATTTCTCGTATTTATAGTGCTTTTTATAGGAAGTGGAAACCGCCTTAAAAGTTTTATCGTCAATGATATTTAGTACTTTTACTTTCATCTAAGCAGATGCTTTTTTGTTGTTAATTTTTGTGAAAAGTCGAGCAATTTCCTTTCTTTTTCCTTTATAGTCCTTTGCAGAAACTGTTTCGCCAGATGAGCTTTTAACCCTCATCATAAGCAACTCTTTTTTCAAAATGGCAATTGTAGCCAAAGTTGATTTTTTGTCTTCTTTAGTCATTGCTAAACGTGATTAATAATTTTGGTTTTGAACGGCAACTTGGCCGCAGCTTTTTGCAAAGAAACAGCTGCTGACTCTTTATCAATACCGTCAATTTCGAAGATAACTCTTCCTGGTTTAATTTTAGCGATGTAGTACTCAACGTTACCCTTACCGCTTCCCATTCTTACCTCAGCAGGTTTTTTGGTTACCGGAGTGTGTGGAAAAACCATTATCCACAACTTTCCGGCACGTTTCATATATCTGGTAATAACTTTTCTAGCAGATTCGATCTGCTTAGAATTTAGTTTACCTGGCTCTAAAGCTTTCAAGCCGAACTCGCCGAACTTGAGGCTATTGCCATTAGAAGCGGCGCCGAGGATTTTTTTTCCCCCTTTCTGCGCTTTTCTATATTTTGTCTTTGCTGGTACCAACATTTTATTAACCCGATATTATTGACTAAACGCCAGATTGTCTTTTCTTCTCAACGAAGCCTTTATAGATCCAGACCTTAACACCGATAACGCCGTAAGTGGTATAAGCACTTGCAGTAGAATAGTCGATGTTGCAACGCAAAGTGTGAAGAGGAACCGATCCTTCTTTGTACCACTCGGTTCTAGCAATCTCAGCTCCGCCAAGTCTTCCAGCAACACTAACTTTGATACCTAAAGCACCAGCTTTCATTGCTGATTGCATTGATTTCTTCATCACTTTTTTGAAAGCGGCGCGGCCCTCAAGTTGTCTAGCGATATTTTGCGCAACTAAAGAGGAGCTTGTATCTGGCTTGTCAATCTCAACAATTTTTACGTCAACTTTGCAGCCAGCAAGTTTTTCAACTGCTTGGTTAATTTTCTCGATATCCAAACCTTTTTTACCAATCAAAATTCCTGGCTTAGAGGTTTTGATAATCAAATTAATTTTGTCGGACGGACGCTCGATGACTACGCTACCAATGCCGCAATGTGAATAGTTTTTCTTAATAAAATTCCTTATCACAACGTCGTTAATCAGCTTTTTGGCGTAATTTTTGTGATCAAACCAAACTGACTCCCAGTTCTTGTTGTTAAGTAATCTAAAACCTACTGGATTAACCTTCTGACCCACTTAGATTCCTCCTTTTTGATTTTTCTTCGTCGATTTTTTTTCGACAGAATCTTTTGATTTTTCAGCCAAAATGACTTCAAGATTGCTAAAAGTTTTTAGAATGCTGCTAGACTTGCCACGACCTCTGGCTGCAAATCTGCGCAATGCAAAAGCACGACCGACGTTAACTTCTTTCACATATAGATTATCTACGTCCATATTGTGATTATTTTCAGCATTAGACATAGCTGAATAAACTACTGCTCTAATGATTGGCGCCAATTTCAAATTCGAAAATTGCAAAAGCTTCAAAACCTCTGAAACCGAACGACCAGTGATGTTTTTGGTTACTCTCATAACCTTCATTGGACTTGATTTCACTGATTTCAGCGATGCTGCTGCTAGTTTTTGAGTCATATTTCCCTAACTTTTTGTAACTTTTTTATCTCCACCGTGACCGTAGAAAGTTCTGGTTGGAGCAAATTCACCGAATTTGTGCCCTACCATCGCTTCGGTAACTGAAACGGAAACAAATTTTTTACCATTGTGAACGGCAAAGTTTATTCCAACAAATTGCGGTAGAATTGTTGATCTTCTAGACCAAGTTTTGATCATCTGTTTTTTTGATGAATTCAAATAATCACCCGCTTTTTTAAGCAAGTAACCGTCTACGAATGGAACCTTCCAGGTTGATCTAGGCATAGTTTATTTTACTCTTCTTGATTTAACGATGTATCTGTTAGTTGGGTTATTTCTTTTTCTAGTAATTTTACCCTTAGCAGATTTGCCAGTTGGCGATACAGGATGTCTGCCGCCAGAAGTTTTACCTTCACCACCACCATGAGGGTGATCAACTGGGTTCATTGCAACACCACGTACGGTTGGCCTGATTCCAAGCCATCTTGACCTTCCTGCTTTACCGATTGTGGCATTTTTGTTGTCTAGGTTTGAAACCGATCCAATTGTTGCCATGCAATCCAATTGGAAAAGCCTGATTTCGCCAGACTGAACTTTAACTAAAGCATAACCACCATCTTTTCCAACAAGCTGTGCATATGTTCCAGCAGATCTAGATACCGCGCCGCCGCGCCCTGGTTTTAATTCGATATTATGAACTATTGCGCCAATTGGGATTACCGAAAGAGGCATAGCATTACCAACTTTAACGTCGATTAAGCTCTTAGAAGACATAATTTTATCACCAACAGCAAGCTTATGCGGAGCAAGGATGTAAGAGAAAACTCCATCAGAATATTTCACCAAGGCGATAAAAGCTGTGCGATTTGGATCGTATTCAACGCGCTCAACTTTGGCTTCAATATCGAATTTATCACGCTTGAAGTCGATGACGCGGAAAGATTTTTTATGACCAGCTGACTTATGACGAACGGTGATATGTCCCATGTTATTGTGACCAGCGCTCGCTTGGATTTTTGTTGTCAAGATTTTCAACGGAGCGCCTTTCCACAACTCGCTTTTATCAATAGTAACAAGCTGTCTTAATGATGGCGTGATCGCTTTGTAATTTTTAAGTGCCATTTTTACTAAGAACTAAAGTTAATTGTTTGACCCTTTTTTAAAGTCACGATGGCTTTTTTGAAAGCGCCTTTCGTACCTTCGATACCTTTAAATCTCTTGGTTTTTGACTTGGTATTGACAACGTTAACCGCTGTAACTTCTACCTGAAAAGTTTTCTTGATGAGAGATGCAATCTCTTTTTTAGTGCAAGAAGAATCTACCTGAAAATGGTATTTACCATCAGCAAGTTGTTGGTTTGATTTTTCGGTATAAACCAATCCTTTGATCTTGTCGTAATTAACCAGAGCAGTCATTAGGCAATTGCCCCCAATATTTTATTTTCAAAGATTTTGCTGTCGACAATCAGATGGTCGAAGCTCAAAATGTCGTAAACATTTACCGCTTTAGCGTCTAAAGCTTTCACGTTTTTTAGATTTCTGGCTGCTTTTATCAAAGCCGCATTTGAACCATCATGAATTACTAATGCGCTTGGGATGTTATTTTTAGCCAAGGCCTGAGCGATTTTAGAAGTTTTTGCTTCCGATCCAAAGTCAGAAAAAATCACCACTTTGTTTTCTTGAAGACGAAGCCTTAAAGCATCTGACAAAGCTTTTTGCACAATTTTCTTTGGCATAGAAAAGTCGAAAGATCTTGGCATTGGACCGTGACAAGTTCTGCCGCCAACAAATTGAACTGAACGTCTGCTACCTTGGCGGGCGCGACCAGTTCCTTTTTGTTTCCATGGCTTTGCGGTAGTACCAGAAATTTCAGCCATTGTTTTGGTTTTAGCAGATCCAGCTCTTCTGCTGGCAAGTTGCCATCTAACCACGTAAGCAACTGATTTAGCACTCTCGATATCAAGAGAAGCCACTTCAAATTTTTTAGAAGCAAGTTGGCCTTTACTAAAATCCAAATCTTTAATCGTTATAGAGGTCATGACTAGAAGTTTTTAGCGATTTTTAAAACGACGTCAGCGCCGGCATTGCCAGGAACAGCGCCTTTCAAGGCGACCACTGATTTTTCCTTATCGACAACCAAAACTTTTAGATTTTTTACGGTAACTTTGTCGACACCCATATGGCCGGCCATTTTTTTGCCTTTAAAAGTTTTACCTGGATCTTGTCTTTGACCAGTAGAGCCGTGAGAGCGGTGAGAAACTGATACACCGTGAGAAGCTTCCAAACCACGGAAATTCCAACGTTTCATTACACCAGCAAAACCCTTACCAATTGTGATACCAGCAACATCAATCATGTCACCTTCAGCAACCACTGAATCAATGGCAATTGAATCACCAGCTTTCAATTGCAAATTTTTTGCAACGCGTGAGCCGTGGATTTTTTTGTGAAGTGGTAAAGATTTTTTAGCGAAAATTCCCGCAACTGATTTTGACAATTTTTTTGCATCAGCTTTTTCAAAAGCGACAAGCAGATTATCAAATTCTTTATCAGCATTTACAGACAAATCTAAAACACAGTTTTCGTAAAGCTGCACCATGGTCAAAGGAACCAAAGCTCCAGACTCATCGAAAACGTGGCTCATGCCAATTTTTTTTCCTAGTAACTCTAACATCTTAGCTCTTTGCTCCGTTAATTGCGATTTTGATGTTAACACCAGCAGAAAGGTTCAGCTTCATCAACGCGTCAACTGTTTGAGCGGTTGGAGAGATGATCAACAATCTTTTTGATGATCTGATTTCAAACTGCTCGCGCGAATCTTTATCGACGTGAGGGCCTCTGATTACGCAAAATTTCTCAATTTTAGTTGGAAGCGGAATTGGACCTTTAATTCCAGCGCCAGTCCTTCTGACCGTAAGGATGATTTCATTCACCGCTTTGCTCAAAACAAAGTGATCAAATGACTCAAGGGTAATTTTGATGCTTTCCTTATTCTTCATTTGTGATTATTTAACAATTTTCGAAACAACCCCAGCGCCCACGGTTCTTCCACCTTCGCGAATTGCGAAGCGCAAGCCTTCTTCCATGGCGATAGGAGCGATTAGTTCGACAGATAGGCGAACATTGTCTCC
>JBIKKP010000015.1:0-32250 GCA_044360285.1 Rickettsiales bacterium | reverse complement strand
TGGCTTGGCGGCATGTTGACCAACTGGAAAACAGTTTCGCAATCAATCAAAACTTTGAAAAAAATCGAAGAGCGTCTTGCTGACACTGAAGTTGGGTATAACAAAAAAGAGAAATTGGTTCTTGAAAGAGAGCGCAACAAGCTTGAGCAAGCTTTGGGCGGCATCAAAAACATGGGTGGATATCCTGATTTGGTTTTCATCATCGACACCAACAAAGAATCTTTGGCAATTGCTGAAGCTAAAAAATTGAAGCTGCCAATCATGGCAATTCTTGATACTAACTGCAATCCAGACGGCATCACTTTCCCAATTCCAGGAAATGACGATTCAGCAAAATCAATCAAACTTTTCTGCCGACTAATCTCTGACGCAGCTCTTGCTGGCGTAAAAGAAAATATGGCAATTGCTGGAATTGACATCAGCAAAATCGAAGGCGAAGAGGAAGTTGCTAAAGTTGCTGAGTTCAAAAATGCAGCTGCTGAAAAAGCTGAGAAAAAATCTGAAGCCAAAACAGATAGAAAGCCAGCCGACAGAGATAATCGTAAAAAAGAAATCGTAAGAAAATCTGAAAAAAAATCAGATGAAAAATCAGACAAAAAATCTGACGAAAAAAAATCAGCAAAGCCTGAAGTGAAAGTTGTCACTAAAAAAGCTGCACCAAAAAAACCGGCAGCAGCAAAAACAGAAAAAAAATCTTAATTTAGAGGAAAATATGGCGGATCTAGCGCTCATTAAAAAACTTCGTGAAACCACTGGCTGCGGTATTGCAGATTGCAATAAAGCCTTGGCTGAAAATGGTGATGATTTCGAAAAATCAGTTGATTGGCTTCGTAAAAAAGGTCTTTCATCAGCGGCAAAAAAAGTTGGCAGAGTCACTTCTGAAGGCGCTGTTGCTGTTTGTATCGAAGGCAAAAAAGCTTCAGTAATTGAAGTAAATTCTGAAACCGACTTCGTTGCGCGTAACCAAATTTTTCAAGCTCTCGTTGCAAAACTTGCTAAAGAAGCCATCGCTTTTGGTGATGATACCGCCGCTTTCCAAGCTGCAAAAGACGAAGAAGTTAAAGGCCAAATCGGCATTATTGGTGAAAACATCAATATCCGTCGCATCTCTTGCGTGTCAGTTTCAAACGGCGCGGTTGTAAGCTACATTCACAATGCAATTGCTCCAAACATGGGTAAAATTGCGGTGCTTGTTGCTTTTGAATCAGCTGCAGCTTCTGACAAATTGGAAGAATTCGGTAAACAAGTTGCAATGCACATCGCAGCGGCAAGGCCTGACGCTCTTACTGTTGAATCGGTTGATCCAAGCAAACTTGCTCGCGAAAGCGAAATCTTAAAAGAGCAAGCGCGCGCTTCTGGTAAACCTGAAAGCATCATCGACAAAATGATTGAAGGCCGCATCAGAAAATATTACGAAGAAGTGGTTCTTTTGGAGCAGCTATTCGTGATGGATGATAAAGTTAAGATCAAAGACTTGCTCGCTAAGTTTTCGAAAGAAAATGGCGAAACAAAAATCACTACATTTAAACTCTTTGTTCTTGGCGACGGAATCGAGAAAAAAGAAAATGATTTCGCTGCTGAAGTTGCCTCGATGACAAAATAATTTCAGTGGTTTGGTGCTAGGCGTAAAGCGCTTAGCACCAAATCCTAAAGCCACAGAGTCTCTCTTAAAATTCTTCATGAAATCTGACCTAAAATTTAAGCGAGTTTTATTCAAAGTCTCCGGCGAAGCAATGATGGGAGATCAGCCTTTCGGCCACGATACCACAGCCATTTCCAAAATCTGTAATCAAATAATTTCTGCCGTAAAACTTGGCTGCGAACTTTCTGTCGTTGTTGGTGGTGGCAACATTTTTCGTGGTGTTTCCAAAGCCGCAGAAGGCATGGAACGCGTGACCGCTGATTATATGGGCATGCTTGCCACTTGTATTAACGGTCTTGCGCTACAAAGCGCTCTCGATAAAGCCGGTGTTGAAACTCGTATGCTTTCGGCAATCCACATGAACAGCATTTGTGAACCATACATTAAGCGCCGCGCCGCTCGTCATATGGAAAAAAATCGTGTCGTAATTTTTGCTGCTGGCACCGGAAATCCATTTTTCACCACCGACACCGCGGCAGTGCTGCGTGCGGTTGAGATGAATTGTGACGCAATTTTGAAGGGCACGCAAGTTGATGGGGTATACTCTGCTGACCCTAAGATAGACAAAACAGCGGTTCGTTATGACAAAGTGAAGTATATCGACGTTTTGAAGCAAGATTTGAAGGTGATGGATCAAACCGCAATCACACTCGCCAAAAGCAACAAATTGCCAATCGTTGTTTTTTCAATCAAAGAAGAAAATGCCCTAAGCTCTGTTTTGCAAGGCACGGGCAAGTTTACCATAATTAACTAAATTGAAAAATTTATGATCGATCAACTCGCTAGCAAAGCTCGTCAAAAAATGGATGACACCATGAATTCGCTGAAACGCGACTTGGACTCAATTTCCACTGGCCGCGCCAATCCAAGCTTGCTTGACACAATTAGGGTCGAAGTTTATGGCAGCTTGATGCCGCTTGCGCAAGTTGGTTCGGTTTCGGTTCCTGAAGCAACAACCTTGTCAGTGCAAGTTTGGGACCGCGAAAATGTTAAGGCGGTAGAAAAAGCTATCACCAACGCTAATCTTGGTTTTAATCCAATGGTTGAGGGCTCAACATTGCGTATTGCAATTCCAAAGCTAAGTGAAGAGCGCCGCCGCGACTTGGTGAAATTAGCGAAAAAATATGGCGAAGATAAAAAAGTTGCTGTGCGCAACATTCGTCGTGATGTGCTTGATGATTTCAAAAAACACGAAAAAGAACTTGGCAAAGATCAGAGCCATTCTTTCAACGAAATTGTTCAAAAAATTACTGACGAATTTGTTAAAAAAATTGATGATGCCGTTGCTCTAAAAGAGAAGGATTTGATGAAGATCTAATGGCTTTTTTTCGTAAAAAAAAATCTGAAGAAAGCTTGGAAATAAAGGTTCCATTGCATATTGCCATCATCATGGATGGCAATGCAAGATGGGCAAAATCAAAAGCCTTACCACTGTCAATTGGTCATAAAACTGGTGCGCAAAATTTGCGTAAAGTTGCAAAAAATTGTATCGAAGTTGGTGTAAAATATCTCACCGTTTACGCTTTTTCTTCCGAGAATTGGAACCGCCCAAAAAAGGAAGTGACTTACCTGATGAAGCTGCTTGAGGAATATCTCGACAATGAAGTCAAAGAATTGATGGAAAATGACATCAAGATTTTAGTGACTGGAAATCTAGAAAAGCTTGCCAAGTCAACAAAAGCAAAGATTGCCGCTGTCGAGGATCAGACACAAAATAATAAATCACTGACGCTAATTATTGCCTTCAGTTATGGCTCTAGGCAAGAAATTACTGATGCGGCGAAGCAAATTGCCGCAGAATATGCTGAGAAAAAAATTTCACTTACGCAGATTGATGAGAATTTTTTTGCAAAAAAACTTTATCAACCAGAAGTTCCAAATCCCGATTTGCTAATTCGAACTGCCGGCGATTTTCGCTTAAGCAACTTCTTACTTTGGCAAGCGGCTTACGCTGAGCTTTATTTCACTAAAGTTTATTGGCCGGATTTTTCCAAAAAAGATCTGGTCGCAGCAATCAAAGATTTCAACAAAAGAGACAGACGTTATGGCGAAAGATAATCTAGAAAAACTTGGCGAAAGCGTAAAAAAATTCATGAAAAAAATCTTTTTTTTCGTCGAGTTTTTGATTGATCGATTGATCGAAAAAGTGCATTTGCTTGATCCAAAAGAAAATACCAAGCAACGGGTTGTAAGTGCGGTAATACTGATTCCAGTTGCGCTTTACGCAATTTTTTATTCGAAAGATTTATTTCTTTTACTTGCCTTTGCTGCGGCAATCATCGTGACGTCCGAGTGGCTTGACATTATCAAAGATGCGAAAGACCAAAATAAGTGGCGCCTGATTGGTTTGATCTACATTCTTGTTCCGTTTTATTCGGTGGTCAAAATTCGTTTTTACGATGCCGATATTTTATTTTGGATGTTTGCCGTAATTTGGTCGACCGATATTTTTGCCTTCTTCGCCGGGAAAAGTTTGGGCGGTCCAAAACTTGCGCCAACAATCAGTCCAAATAAGACTTGGTCTGGTTTAATTGGCGGAATCATTGCTAGCATGCTAATTGGTTTTTTGAGCTCTTTTATGTTTCGCGGCGGAGTTTTTTTCTTCATCTTCATCAGCGCATTTCTAGCAATAATCGAACAAATCAGCGACCTTGCTGAGTCAAAAGTAAAAAGACTTTTTGGCGTAAAAGATTCTGGAAAAATTATTCCAGGACATGGCGGATTGCTTGATCGCTTGGATGGAATGATGTTTGTTGCGCCAACTGTTTTGTTTTTGATTACAGTTTTTGCTGATAAATTTGGTGGATAAATCAAATGACAGACTCATTCAAAATTGCCGGCCACACCTTTAATTCACGCCTTTTGGTTGGAACTGGAAAATATAAAGATTTCCAAGAAACAGCAGCGGCAATCAACGCCTCAGGTGCTGAAATTGTCACGGTTGCCGTGCGCCGCGTGAATATCGAAAAGAAAGGCGAACCAATGCTGCAGGATTTTCTCGATCCAAAAAAATTCACTTATTTGCCAAATACCGCAGGATGTTTCACCGCCGATGACGCCGTGCGCACTCTGCGTTTAGCGCGTGTTGCGGGTGGATGGAATTTGGTTAAGTTAGAAGTTTTGGCCGATGAAAAAACTCTCTATCCAAAAGTTGTTGAAACAATTAAAGCCGCAGAATTGCTGATTAAAGACGGTTTTGACGTGATGGTTTACACCTCTGATGATCCAATCGTTGCTAAGGAGTTGGAAGATATCGGTTGCTGCGCAATCATGCCGCTAGCTGCGCCAATTGGTTCTGGCCTTGGCATTCAAAATCGTCTCAATATCGAATTTATCATCGAACAATCAAAAGTTCCTGTTCTAGTTGATGCCGGAGTTGGCACCGCTTCTGATGCGGCAATTGCAATGGAGCTTGGCTGTGAAGGTGTTTTAATGAATACGGCAATTGCTAAAGCCAAAAATCCAATTCTAATGGCGCATGCCATGAAACTGGCAATTGAAGCAGGTAGGGCTGCTTATCTTGCTGGTAGAATGGAAAAGAAAAAATTCGCTTCACCTTCCTCACCTTTGGTTGGAAGAATTAATAACTAAAAAAAAATTTTATGTCGAAAAGAGAAGGTTATAGATGGTCTCCGGTAAGTAAACCAACTGAGCAAGAGCTGAAAGCCAAGCTTGCGGCTGATTTAAAAGCAAAAGCCATTAAAGAGGAATATCAAAAACAAAAAGCTGCCGAAGCAAAGGCTGCAGCAGAACTTACTCTTCCAGCTTCAGAAGGAGCTAAAGCTGTTTTGGATGGTATTGCTGGGAGACAAGCTCTTGCTGCTGGTATAATTGGGGCGGGAGTTTCTGTTGTTGGTTCAGGACTTGAAGCTCTTGCTGTGGAAGGGGCTGCTGATCCTCTTGTTGAAGTTGGCGTTTCTGGTGGCGCTGGATCGGGATTTGATCCTAGGTCTTCAGGCTTGCCCATCAAATCATGGACAGTTCATGCATATTCTCCAGTTAAGGATGGAGCTCTTACAGACGCGGCCAAAGTTCTTGCGGGTGGAGTTTTGGGCGGAGCTGTGGCTGGTCCAGTTGGAGCTGTAGCAGGAGCTGTTTTGGCTGGAAGTGTTAAGCCAGCTGAGGCTCGTAAATATCGAGATGCTTACGATGGCTATGATGACTATTTACACAATCTTTTAAAAAAGATGAAGACTCGAGATGGTGCAAAAAAAATGACCAAAGAGGAAGCCTATCAAAGAGATGATGATTTTGACGGCACTGCTTTGCATGGCATGTTGGCAAATGGCTGGTTTGAAGCTGCAGATGCTTTGTTAGATAAGTCTTTTAAAGAACTGGAGGAATTCAAAGAGAATGGAGTAGAGTTAAAACATCAGCTTGATAAGCATGGTAGAAGCCCGTTGTTTTTGGCTCTTATGCTTAAGGCACCAAACGAGCTTTTGCTTAAACTAATAGATGAAAAATCTGTTAAAATGACTGACAAATATCAGTTTAGCAATTTAGGGATTGCTGCCATGACTGCAGATCCTGTGATATTTGAAGCAATGCTTAAACGCATGTCGCCAGAAGACAGAGACAGGTATCTTGGTGAGATTGATCGCAATGGAAAGAGCTTTGCGCAGAAATATTTGGAAGTATCGGACGAGAATTTTGAGAAATTTTGCTTAAAATTCTCAACCAATCCAAATAGAGCTGCAAATACAGATCACGACGATTTGTTTTATAATAGTCCTGATAATTTTGAGCGCTTTGCTTTTGGTATGGCCCATGGAATGACTAAAGAGGAGATAGACAGAATGTCTGAAGAATCAGGTTTTGGTCTGCAAATGGCAAAAGTGACTTCTGGCGGTCAACCTCTTATTGGGATTCTAGCAACAGCAGAAAATCTTCAAACGATGCGTAATATTGCGACTAGTGACACTACAAGATTTACGATGATAAGGGGGGCTCTAGAAGATGGGTTTGGGGTTAGGGCATCAAATCGTCGCGAATTTTGGGAATCGGTTAAAGCAGAGCTAGCAAAAATCGAATTATCAAGTAAGACGGTGCACCAGCTTATGAAGGAAAGAAGGGAAGCAAATATGGAGATTTTTGCTAGGTATGCTCCTCCTATAGCAGTGCTTCCGGCACCATCTAAGCGTCCACCTCATCCTCCGACAGCTTCGGTTGAACCACCAGCTTTATCAAAAGGACGTACAACACCTTCATCAAAACCTGCTTCGCGAGAAGAAACCGCTGCTGTGCCTAAATCAGAACCTTCTACAGCACCACAAAAACCAACAGGAGCTAAACAAGAAAAGCCAAAAGCTCTAGGGTCAGAATTATAAACAAAACTTATGACGCATATTTTTCATCCATCAATCATTCGCGCCTACGACATCCGTGGCATCTACAACCAAACTCTTGACGACCGCGACGCATTTTGTGTGGGAAAATCTTTCGCCAGTTTTTTGCAAAAAAATGGTAAGAAAAAAATTTCCGTTGCTTGTGATGGCCGCATAAGTTCGCCAAATCTCAAGGCACAACTCATTAACGGACTTGTTGAGTCGGGAATGGAAGTTTTTGATGTTGGTGTTGGGCCAACTCCGATGCTTTATTTTTCGGTCTATCACTTGGGGCTTGATGCTGGAATTATGGTGACGGGATCGCATAATCCAAAAGATCACAACGGCTTCAAAATGATGCTAAAAGAGCGGCCGTTTTTTGGTGATGACATTGCTAATTTGGCAAAAATTGCTGAAAAAGGCGATTTTGTTGAAGCGGCGGGAAGTCTTGAGGGCGTTGATATTGAAACTGATTATGTTGAAAGAATTTTGGCTGATTGCGTTATTTCTGAAAGCGAAAGTCCTTTGGTTGACGACCTCGATAATTTTACGCCAAAAAAAGAATTAAAAATTGCCTGGGATGCCGGTAACGGTGCGGCCGGAGAAATCATGCAGCAGCTTTCTAAGCGCATAAGTGCCGAACATATTTTGCTCTTCGAAGAAATTGATGGAACATTTCCAAATCACCATCCTGATCCTACGGTGCCAAAGAATCTTAAAGATTTAATCGAAGCGGTAAATGATGGCGGCTGCGATCTTGGAATTGCTTTTGACGGCGATGGCGACCGTATTGGTGTGGTTGACGATGAAGGTGAAATCATTTGGGGCGATCAGCTTATGGTGCTTTATGCTCGTGAAATTTTAAACGAAAGACCTGGCGCAACAATCATTGCTGACGTTAAAGCCAGCAATGTTTTGTTTGACGAAGTGAATAAAGCCGGCGGCAAAGCTTTGATGTGGAAAACCGGTCACTCGCTGATCAAATCAAAAATGAAAGAAACCAAGGCGGTGCTTGCTGGTGAGATGTCTGGCCATATTTTCTTCGCTGACCGCTACTATGGCTTTGACGACGCGCTTTATGCAGCGATTCGTATCATCAACATCGTGCAAAAATCACCAAAAAAACTTTCACAGTTGCGCAAAGAATTGCCAAAAACTTTCTCAACTCCCGAAATTCGTATTGAATGCGCTGATGAGAAAAAATTCAAAATCATCGAAAATCTCAAAAATAATTTTCGCGGTTTGAAAAAAGAGTTTAACGATATCGATGGTTTACGTGTGACATCTAAGGAAGGCTGGTGGCTGCTTCGCGCTTCTAACACGCAAGCCGCACTGGTGGCAAGATGCGAGGCAAAATCATCAAGCGATTTGGAAATTCTCAAAAAAGATTTACGCTCAAATCTTGAATTTTGTGACCTAAAATCACCTGCAGAACTTGCATGAAAACCATTGGTCTGACGGGCGGAATTGCTTCTGGAAAAAATCAACTCGCCGAAATTTTTGCACAAAATGGTGCAGTAATTTTTGACGCAGATAAAGAAGTACACAAGCTGCTAGAGTCAGATGAGGCGGTATTTGCAGCGGTTTCAAAAAATTTCCCCCAGGCGGTTTTTGCTAAAAAAATCAATCGCCAAATTTTAGGAAAAATCGTTTTTGCTGATAAAGAAAAATTACAGATTTTAGAAAAAATTTTGCATCCTGCGGTTCGAAAAAATTATAAAAATTTTATTCAAGAAAGCCGCGCAAAAAAAGAGAAGTTGGTGGTTTTGAATATCCCGCTGCTTCTGGAGACCGGGCATTACAGCTGTGATTATGTTGTGGTGATAATTTCAAAAAGATCTTTGCGTAAAGAACGTTTTTTACAGCGTGAGAAGCAGAAAAATCCCAAGAATTTTTTGGCAAGAAAGGCGGAGTTAGAAAAAAGATTTAATGCAATTACTCGTGCGCAGTTAAGTGATGCAAAGCGCAAAAAAAATGCTGATTTTGCGATTTACAACAATGGCTCAAAGCTTGAGCTAGTTGGTTGTGTAGACAGGCTGCTGAAAAAATTACCAGCGTAAAACAATTGATCCCCAAGTGAGGCCGCCGCCAAGTGCCTCAAGAACAACAACGTCTTTTTCTCTAATTTTTTTGCCACGATTAGCAAAATCCAAAGCAAGTGGAATTGAAGCGGCAGAAGTGTTGGCGTGGTCTTGCACGGTGACGATTACTTTTTCTTTCGGTAATTGCAAACGACATGCAACCGAATCCAAAATGCGCAAATTCGCTTGATGTGGCACAAGAAGATCGATGTCTTTTTCGCTTAGATTTGCCTGCTTCAAAGCCTCAAGAACGGACTTACACATTTTATCAACGGCGTGTTTAAAAACTTCTTTTCCTGCCATTTCAATGAACCCAGCCTTTTGGTTTAAAGCTACGCCGCCATTGGTTTTAAGGATGTCGTTAAGCTTGCCATCAGAATGTAAATTGCTGGCAATGATGCCAAGATTTTCATCATCGCAAGCCTGTAAAATTACGGCTCCAGCGCCATCGCCAAAAAGAACACAAGTGTTGCGATCAGACCAATCAACGATGCGAGAAAGCGCATCGGCGCCAATAACTAGCGCAGTTTTTACTTGGCCGGATTTGATGAATTTATCAGCAATTGTCACTGCGTAAACAAAGCCGGAACAAACAGCTTGGATGTCGAAAGCAAAAGCGTTTTTTGCGCCGATTTTCGCCTGCACTGTTGTTGCGGTTGCAGGAAAGGTGAGGTCAGGGGTTGTGGTGGCTAAGATGATTAAATCAATTGCCTCGACAGAAATTCCTGCTTGCTTAATTGCCTCGAAAGCGGCTTGGCTGGCAATGTCTGAGGTTAGTTCGTTTTCAGCGCAAATGTGGCGTTTGGTTATGCCAGTGCGTTCAATAATCCATTCGTTGGAAGTGTCGACGGTCTTTGAGAGATCTTCGTTAGTGACGATCTTTTTTGGAAGGTAAGAGCCGGTTGCAATGATTCGAGAATTTGGCATGATTTCATCTTTTATTCTGCGCTAGGATCTTTTTCTGACTGCGCAGTTAGTGCTTCGGCAGCTTGAATTGATTGAGTTGCCGAAAGGAGTTCTTTAGTGATTTGTTGATTAATTTTGTTTTCAACAAGTGAAATGGCTACTTTGATTGCGTTGGCAAAGCCAATTGCGTCAGTTCCACCATGACTTTTCACAACAACGCCGTTTAAGCCAACAAGCATTGCGCCGTTATGTACGCGTGGATCAAAGGTTCCAGTCGATCTTTTGATGGCTTTGCTGGAAAGCAGATAGCCGATTTTTGCAAAAATTGAGCTGGTAAAAGCTTCTTTAACGAGGCTGGAAATTAGTTTCGAGGTTCCTTCAATTGCCTTAAGAGCAATGTTGCCGGTGAAGCCATCGGTGACCACAACATCAACGGTTCCTTTGGTGATGTCGTCTCCTTCTACGTAGCCATAAAAGCAATCTTTCAAATCGCTTTCGCGCAGCATTGCCGCGGCTTTGCGAACCTCTTCATGGCCTTTCATGTCTTCAGATCCAACATTCAAAATTCCAATTGATGGTTTGTCGATTTTCATGACGCTGCGAGCAAAAGCATGACCCATGATTGCAAATTGCAGCAAGGCTTCGGCGCCGCATTCAACATTGGCGCCCATGTCTAAGAAGACGGTGGCTTTTTTCTTTTTATTTGGAATGGAGGTGACGATTGCTGGGCGGTCAATTCCTGGAAGAGGGCGAAGAACTATTTTAGCGATTGCCATTAAGGCGCCGGTGTTTCCAGCTGAAATCATTACGTCAGCAGCGCTGTCTTTAACGGCGTTAATTGCCAAGCGCATGCTGGAATTTGTGCCTTTGCGCAAAGCAACGGAAGGTTTTTCGTCAGATGAGATGAAATCTTGCGTGTGGGTTAGTTCGTAGCGATTTTTTAGGTGACGGCAATTGTGAATAATTGGATCTATCTTTGCAGAGTCGCCGAAGAATAAAAAATGAACATCCGGATTTGAAGCAGCGATTAGGTTAGCGCCTTCAATAACAACTTGTGGGGCGTGATCGCCCCCCATGCAGTCCAGTGCGATTTTTAAGCCTTTGGTCACTTTGCTTACTCTTGCGAAGTCGCTTTAACTTTTTTGCTTACAACTTTTTTTCCGTTGTAGTAGCCATCGACAGAGATGTGGTGAGGAAGCTTGAATTCACCGGTTGTTTTGTCGGTAATAACATTTGGAAAATCAGCGTCAAAAGTGCCGTTGCTGCCTCTTCTCATTTTGCTTCTTGAACTAGATTTTTTCTTCTTAGGAACTGCCATAGCGTAAGTGTTTTTTTAGTTTGAGTTATGCTTGATTCTTTCAGGTGCGGAATTGAGTTTGAAGCTGTAGTTGGTGAAGGCCTATTAAGTGGCTTAACCTGCTTCTTTAGCGGCCGCTGCCGCTCAAAGCCAAAAAGAGTGGCGCAAACTAAAAAGCGCTTACATCAAAAGCAACACGTCATTTTTCAAAAGTAAGTGAGATTTTCCTTTCTCTACATTTTCCTCATTTTCCTTTCCAGCGCTTGTGTATCAAGGGTTGAGCGCCATGGCTTTGTTTTTGATTTTTCCGATCATGAGATGCTGCAAGAAGGAATTACTGGAAAAGAACGGGTTCTAAAAATGATGGGTTCGCCAAGTTTTGTTTCTGACTTAGATTACGACGAGGCTTGGATTTACTACTCGCAAGAGCTTAAGCACTTTTTATTTTTTAAGCCAAAGACGGTCTCGCGCGAAATTTTGGTTGTGCGTTTTGATGAAAAAAATCTCGTCAAAAATTTGCAAAAAATTTCACTTAGTGACGAAGAAAGAAATTTAAGTTTTTCTACGAAACAAACGACCGTAGAAGGTCACCAAGTTGGTCTCATCAAATCATTTTTCAGCAATGTTGGACAAATTAAGCCTCAGTAAATTCTGCTTATTTTTGCTCTTATTTTTGAGCTGCTGTGGTTCGCAAAAGAAATTCTACAACGTTGAAATCATTTGCCCGGACAATCCAATAGTCACTATTCGCTACACTAATTTACAAGAAGTGCAGCAGGCAATTTTGCGCGCTGAGTTTGAAAAAAGAGACGAGGGAACTTCAATTGATTACACAGCGATAAAGCTGCCAGATAAGCGCTCGGTAAGGGTTGAGAAGATTGCACCAGATCAGATGATAAAATGCGCTTTACGCCAAGAGGAAATCAGGCGTCCAAGCAAAAATTATATTAAATCGATTTATCAGTAAGGGTCTCGAACTAATCAGCAGTAGTCATACTTCGACAGGTTCAGTATGAATGAATTTTTCCTAGCTTAAACTAGGCGCCAATTTTCCTGATTCTCGAAAATTTTTTGCAAAATTTTATTGTTGATGCCGTGCCCAGGTTTAAAAGCGGTGAAATGGCCAAGTATGTAGTGTCCGGCAAGATAAATATCACCGATAAAATCAAGAGCCTTGTGGCGCGCAAACTCGTTTTCATAACGCAATTTGCCTTCATTGATGATGCCTTCCTCGCCAACTAAAATTGCGTTATCAAGCGTTCCGCCTTTGGCCAGACCGATACTGTGCAAATAGTCGATTTCATGTTTAAAGCCAAAAGTTCGCGCGCGTGAAATGTCGTTTTTGAAGGAGATGTTGCTCTGGTTGTAAGAGAATTTCTGTTCGCCGATATGTGCCGAATCAAAGTCAATATCAAGTTCAAGACCAAATTCGTTAGCTGGTTTTACCTCAATAAATTTATCTTTTTCTTCAACACGAACTGTTTTGAGGATTTCTACGAAGCGGCGCGGAGCATCTTGGATGTTGATTCCAGCGCATTCAATTAAAAAGACCAATGGCTTTGAACTGCCATCCATGATTGGCGCTTCATTGGCATTAATTTCGATGATTAAGTTGTCGATACCGCAGCCCCAAATTGCCGCCATGAGATGTTCGATGGTAGAAATTTTGACACCAAATTCATTGGTCAAAGTTGTGCCCAGATTTGTTTCTGTAACATTTTTGTAGTTGGCGCGGATGATTTGTTTTTCTGGCTCAACGTCAGTTCGTTTAAAAATTATTCCACTGTCACAAGGCGCTGGATGAAGTGTCATTGTCACAGTCGAGCCGCTGTGCAAGCCAACGCCGTTGCAACTGATTTTGTGATTTATGGTTTTTTGTGCGATTGAAATCATGTTATTCTGTTTTGCTCCATGGCCACTTGGCAGCAGTCTTGGCGTTGATTAATGATGTTTGGCAAATCATGTCGTAAGCGGTATTTTTATTTTTGGTGAAAAGATGAATTTGCACCCAAATTAAAAACATAATACCAAGAAAAACATTAGTGCTGGAAGCGGTCACCGCCTGAAAGAAAGTCAAGTCATTGCGCAGCTGAAAGCTGATCAAATAAAGAACAAAAGCAAAAGGTAAAACCGAAAGGAAATAGTGACTAAGTCCAAGTCCAAAGCCAATTTTCTCATCCTTCTTGTTAACAATAGTGATGCGCATCCAGCGTTTTCCAAGCGTGCCGCGCCAAGAAGAGGAATTGAGGTAGGCGTGGTAAAGTGCGCCAACAAAAATCACGATGGCGTAAAAAAGGATTGTGTGAATGAAGAAGCTGCTGTGGATGATGTAGTCAATGTGTTCTTGCGTGTTTTTTGGTGTTTCGGTGCCAAATTTTTCACGAAATTCTTGCGCAAATTTGAGGATTTGTGGGTTGAGCCACAAGTTTCCAAGAATTTCCATGGCGATGATACGCAGAAATAAAACCGCAGTCATGTCAATTGCGGCGGCAGAGCTGCGGCGAAAAGAACCCGCATATTTTGTGTTCTTGCTGCCAAAGAGTGATTTAATGCTCATAACCGAATTTTTTGATTGGAATTTTTTTAGAATTTGCGTCACGCAAAATTATTTGCGGTGATTTTTTTGACATTTTTTTGAGTTCGCCAACGCACGAAATTTCAAGCTGCAGAGATTTTTTTAACGCGAGAATTTTTTGCAGATTTTTTTTCGGCGCACAAAAAATCAACTCATAATCATCACCACCTGCAAGTAAATTGATCGCTGCTGTTTCAAGCTTCTTTGCTGATTTTGAAAAAGAAAATTTTTCTAAAAAAACTTCGGCATCAAGCGCAGAGCTTTTACAAATTTGGCGTAAATCGGCAAGAAATCCGTCGGAAATATCAATTGCACATTTTGCAAGTTTATACTGCGTCAAAGCACGGCCCAGCTTGATTCGTGGGCTTGGAAAAAAGTGACGGTCCAGCAAAAATTCTGCAGTTTTTTTATCAGCTTTAATTTTTTTCTGCCGCAGCGCAAGTCCAAGAGAAGCATCGCCAATTGTGCCTGAAACGAAAATCAAATCGCCGGCTTTGGCATTTTGTCTGGATAAATTTTCTGCTTTTTTTGCGATGCCAAAAATTGTCACAGAAAAGAAAAGTTTCTTCGATGAAGCCGTGTCGCCGCCAATCAAATCAAGGCCAAACTCATCTTGAACGGATTTTAATCCTTTGCCAAAATCACTTAAAAATTTTTCTGAAATTTTTTTATTTTTTGAAAAACCAAGCATGTAATAAACCGGTTTGGCGCCAGATGCAGCAAGGTCAGAAAGATTTGTGCGTAAAAGCTTGGAAGCAATTTTGAAACCGCCATCAGCAAGTAAGAAATGCACGTCTTCAACAAAAACATCTTTGCTGATTATCAGCTCTTCATCTTTTTTTAGTGAAATTTTTGCAACGTCGTCAGCTAGGTTTTGCGCGGCTTTGCAGCCATTCGTTAATGGCTTAAAAATTTTTTCGATTAGCGAAAATTCTTTCATTTTTTTAACTCGTCATCCTCGGCCTTTCAGACCAAGGATGACGGATGCGTTTTTAACTATTCAGCGACGGCTGGAACTTTTTCAGCCGCGCCTGCTTTGGCTTTTTTGTGTTTTTTTGTTTTTTCAGCTTTTGGAGTTTCAGTTTTGCTAACTTGAGCCTCATCTTTTTTTGTGCAACGTTTGCAAGATTTTGAAAACATTCCAGAGCAAGAAGCTGTAAGGCTTAGAACAATTACTGCAGCAAGAAGCGAAGAAAGTTTTTTCATATTTTTGGATAAAATTTTTAGTTAATTGAGGGGTTTGCTTTTTGGCTTAAAAGCAGCCAAGCAGACTATTTTTCGAACTTGTCTTGTCAATTGCGCCTGGCTAGTTTTCGCGAAAATTATCCTTTCAAAAATTCTCGTAAAAAATGATTAACGAACAATTTCTTACCTCAATAAAATCAGAGCTTGCTGAGCTAAAACAGGGCGGTCTTTACAAAAGCGAATATGAAATCATCACCGCGCAATCCAGCGAAATTGAAATTGGTTTTGCTGGTTCAAAAAAGAAGCTGTTGAACTTTTGTGCCAATAATTACCTGGGTTTGGCCAATAATCACAATTTGATCGAAGTGGCAAAAAAATCGCTCGACGAATATGGACTTGGAACCGCCTCAGTTCGTTTCATCTGCGGCACTTTTGATTTGCACAAAAGGTTTGAAGAAAAGCTCGCCGAATTTCTTCAATTTGAAGATGTTATCACTTTCTCATCATGCTTTGCCGCCAATGGTGGCGTGTTTGCCGCGCTTTTTGATGAAAAAGACGCAATAATTTCTGCTGATCTAAATCACGCCAGCTTGATTGACGGAATCAGGCTGTGTAAGGCGGCGCGCTATTTTTACAAATTTGACGACATGCAGGCATTGGAAGAAAAACTGCAGCAAGCGCAAAATCACAAAAACCGCTTAATTGTCACCGACGGCGTATTTTCAATGGATGGTGACATTGCCAAGCTTAAAGAAATTTGTGATCTGGCCGAAAAATATGGCGCAATGGTTATGGTTGATGATTCGCATGCCACTGGCTTCATTGGTCAAAATGGCCGCGGAACACTAGAACTCTGCGGCGTTGAGGGCAGGGTTGATATTTTAACTTCAACTTTAGGCAAGGCTTTGGGCGGCTCTGGTGGTGGTTTCATCGCTTCAAAAAAAGAAATCATCGACAAACTACGCAACAAAGCCAGGCCTTATCTTTTTTCTAACAACCTGCTGCCAATGACTGCGGCCGTAGGAATTGAGATCATCGACATGATTTCAAAATCAAAAATTCTTATCAAAAAAATCGCCGAGAATACAGCTTATTTTCGCAAAAAAATGGTCGAAGCTGGCTTTGATATTCGTGATAAAAACGGAGTTCACCCAGTTGTGCCAGTGATGCTTGGCGACGCTGTTTTGGCGGCTAGATTTGCTAAAATGATGATTGAAGAAGAGGGAATTTATGTGATCGCTTTTTCTTTTCCGGTAGTGCCAAAAAACGAAGCACGCATTCGTGTGCAGATTTCTGCGGCACATGAAAAAGATCAGCTAGACCTTGCAATTGTTGCTTTTGTGAAAGTTGGCAAGAAGCTTGCAGTGATTTAAAAAATACTAACCAAAGGAAGGGGGAATTGTGAGAGCAGCCTTGCGTCGTTTTTTTCGAATTAACCAAAGAGGAGAGTTTGGTGATACTTTGTTGCACCAACCTTTGATTGAAGGATCTACTATTCCAGACCCAGCTGGCGCTTTTCCACCGGTAATTTCTGGAGCTGGAGCTGGTGTTGGTGTGGATTTGGCCGAATCATCTGCTAGAGCCAATCTAGCTGGTCTTGAAACTGCCCAATTACTTACTGAAGATGGTTCTGCTGTTGTTGATGTGCGGTCAATTTCTTTGCCTGAGGGAGCCGCTTCCAGCGGTTCTTGGTCTGCTGTTGGCGAGCTAACTGAGGAGGTGTTGCTTTCTCCTTTGGGTGTGAAAAAAGCTGATCGATTACCGAAGAGAGATTCAGATGAAGGAGAGTTGGATTCGATGACGCAAGAGCCTTATTACGATAATAAAGAAACATCAAGAGAAGCAGAATATCTCTTTCCACAACCTAAGCCACTTCCGGTTAAAACTACACCTCGAAAAACGTTTCAAACAGTAATTGACCAAATTGACCAGGCGGCTTCCAAGGAAGCTTCTGAAAGCTTGCCCACAAAACCCTCTACGCATAAAAAAAAGTCTCGAACAATGCTCAAAGAAATAGTTGCTCAAGCTCTTGGCGAAGATGGTGAAAATGTTTCAGATCCTGTTAAGGAGCCAAAGCGTATTTACGTTGGTCAATCCTCAATGACCAGATATTTACAAGAAGAAGATGAGTTACATTCGACTGTTGAAGAGACATCTAAATCGTCAGCAGTTGTTGTTGAAGAGGTCAGTGTAAATCTAGATTCTGGTTCATCTTCAGAAGACGAGAGCGAAAGTCGACCACTGCTAAGAGGTTCGCTTACCGGAGTTGCAGCTCCAGTTGTTAGAAATCAAATTCCAGAAGATTCACCTTCGGTTTCGGCTTCATCTGGGGCTCCAGCTCCAGCTTCGGCTCCAGCTCCAGCTCCAGCTCCAGCTCCAGCTCCAGCTCCAGTAAAATCTGGAAGTGTTAGAGTGAAAGCAGGTGGTTGGGTGGGTCCTGACACTTCTTTTTCATGAAATTCTAAAAATTTAAACATCATTGCGAACGTTTAGTAATAAAAGTTTGCATTTGATTGTTTTTGCAGAGCAAAGGGCGGGGTTGCTTTGAGGTCTTCTGATTTTGAACCGCCGGTTCAAAATTAAAATTAACTAACAGTGTCTAAGAAAAAATCTTTGGAAATTGATTCAAGTGATTACGCAAAATTACTTTCTGAAATCAGGCAGCAGATTGCTCAAACTCAAAATAAAATAATCGCTTCAATCACCAGGCAGAAGGTTGAGATGGCCTGGCAAGTTGGAAAATTGGTTGAGCAGCATTTGTCAAAAAATTCCAATTCTGCTTACGGCAAGCATTTGTTTGAAAGTCTTGAAAGTGATCTTGGAATTGCTCAGAGAATACTCTACCAGATGCGCAATTTTTACCAAACTTATCCTAAGCTGCCAAAAGATGATCAGAGTTTGAATTGGAGCCACTACCGCACGCTTGCTGGTTTAAAGAAAATTGATGAAAGAAAGCATTTTGAAGATTTGGCCAAGGAAAATGGTTGGAGTGGTCAGCAACTTCAGCAAGAAGTCTCAAAAAAGAAAATGTTCAAAACCATTGCCAATAAAGCCGCGAAGGTGGGTGACAAAAAAACTTCAGCTGCACTCAAAAAACTGACCCCGCTGCGCGGACAATTATTTTCCTACCCAATTTTGCAGTTAAAAAATTCGCCAAATTTCTTCTTTGATTGCGGTTTTGGAATTTTTAAAGAAGTGCCAAAAGGCTTGGCGCGCCAGGCTTTGCAAAAAAATGAAATTGTTGCGGTTGCAAAAGAAGTTTCAGGAAAAAAAGCGGCTTTGGATAAAAAATTTCCTGCCAAAAAAATAGAACTTCATCCAAAAAAACTTTACGCTTTCAAAGCTGACTTAGATTACGTGGTTGATGGAGACACTATCCGCGTGGTTTTGGACTTGGGCTTTGGAATTTTTCACAAAGAAATTTTGCGTTTACGCGGAATTAATGCGGCTGAAATCGAAACTGCAGCTGGTAAAAAAAGTAAAAATTTTTTAGCAAAAACTTTACAAAATGCAGAGTTTCTTATTGTGAAGACAACCAAGACAGATACTTATGGGCGCTATGTTGCCGACGTTTTTCTGGCGCCAAAATCTGGCGCAACTTTTGATGAATTAGAACCACAAAAAGTTGCAGATGAGGGAATTTATTTGAATCAACTTTTGCTAGACGAAGGCTTTGCAACACCATTTTAGTGTTCTTGCCTTTGGTGCTTGCACTTTCAAAAGGGGCGATGTGAAGAAGCCACGCCCCGCTTTGCACAAAAGCCTTTCGTGCATGTTAACAAAACATGCGTGTAATTTCTTAATCGCACAAAACCACATGATTAATTTTAAACTCGCCACTTACGCTGTTGAAGAAGACAGGTCACGCGGGCGCCTTTACGCCGAAGATTACGACGACGCAAAATACCGCTCAGTTTTTGGCCGTGACCGTGATCGCATCATCAACTCTTCGGCCTTCCGCCGCCTGCAATACAAGACGCAGGTTTTTGTCAATCACACTGGTGACCACTACCGCACGCGTCTGACTCACTCGCTGGAAGTAGCGCAAATTGCGCGTTGGATTGCTGGTGCGCTTAAACTTAATAAAGATCTAGCTGAGATTGTTTCGTTGGCGCATGATTTGGGGCATCCACCTTTTGGTCATGCTGGTGAGGATGCTTTAGATGCTTGTATGGCAAGCTTCGGTGGCTTTGCGCACAATGCTCACACGTTAAAAATTCTAACTAAAATTGAGTCGCGTTTTATTGAATTTGAGGGCTTAAACTTGTCGTGGGAAATGCTAGAAGGTGTGGTCAAGCATAATGGTCCAGTTGTTGGTTCAAAGGCGCAAAACTACATCGCAATTTACAATCAAAAACACGACCTTGAGTTAGAAAAATTTTCGTCACTTGAGGCGCAAATCTCAGCAATTTCTGACGACATTGCTTACAATAATCACGATGTTGAGGATGGCTTGCGCGCAGGTCTATTCAGCTTTGAAGAACTTTTTGATTTGCCAGTGATTGGAAAAATTTACCAAGAAATTCTTGCTAAATATCCAAAAATTACGCGCGAGGTTTTGGCATCTGAAGCCAAGAAGCATTTGACTTTGGCGATGGTTGTTGACGTGATTCACAATCTGCAAAATGCGCTGCAAGAAAATAAAATTTCTACTGAGTTTGAAGTGCGAAATTTTGGCAGAACTTTAGTGAATTTTTCTAATGAAATGGAGGCTGCAAGCCAAGCGCTGAAAGCTTTCTTGATGAAACGCATGTATCGTCATCAAGTGGTCAATGAAATGACTAACTCGGCAAAAAGAACCATCGAAAAATTGTTTGATTTTTACATGAATTTCCCCGCACAAATGCCGGGTGAATATGCGGCGCTTGCACAAAAAATTTCTGATCAAGAAACTCTTGCCAAGTTAGTCTGTGACTACATCGCCGGCATGACCGACAGATTCGCGCTCGCTGAGCTGCAACGAATAAAATAAAATTTATGAAAAACATTTTCGCTTACCGTGGAATTGCACCAAGCATTGATCCATCTGCTTTTGTGGCCTCAACAGCAATAGTTTCTGGTGATGTAAAAATTGGCAAAAATTCTGGAATTTGGTTTGGTTGCGTGCTGCGCGGCGATGTAACAAAACTTGTCATCGGCGACAACACAAACATTCAAGATAATTGCGTTTTACACGGAACCAGACCGCATCACGCACAAAATAAAACTGGGGCGGAAGGCGCGCCAGTGATCATTGGAAACAATGTGACAATTGGTCACAACGCAATCATTCACGCCTGTGTAATTGAAGATAATTCCTTCATTGGCATGGGTTCGTTGATCATGGATTTGGCCCGCGTTGAAGAATATGGAATGCTTGCTGCTGGTGCAGTTTTAACGCCTGGAAAGGTTGTTAAGTCTGGGCAAATTTGGGCGGGAAATCCGGCAAAATATTTTCGCGACATGAACGAAGCTGAGCGAAATTACATCAAAATTTCTGCTGATAATTATGCACAGTTAGCTTGCGAATATTCTGAAATTCAAAAGAGCGTGAAGTAATGAAAATCAGGCTTTACGAGCTTTTTTACCTTCTTTGCATTACTGTCATTGCAACGATTTTCATCCACCTTTATTGCGTTGTTTTTTATGATGCGGGCTTGCTTGCAAAGGGTCGTCTTGAAACTGATGCGCGCGTAATTTTTTTGCTGACCCCGGCTTTATTTTGGGTTTCATCTTACATGTGTCGCAGCCTTGCTCCATCTGCTGCGGGCAGCAGTTTGTTGCGCATCAAATCTGCTCTTACTTCGCTAAAAACATCGCCAAATTCTTACGAAAAGATTTCGCATCTTTTAAGTTTGCCCGTGGTTTTTGTGACAGCGGCGAGTTCAATAATTTCAACTTTTGCTGGCGGAGCGCTGGGGCGCGAAGCTCCATCAGTTCACATGGCTGGCAGTATTTTTATTGTTGCTGCAGAAAAATTTCGTAAAACTTTCGGCAAAATTAGTTTAGAAAATTGGCTCTACATTGGCTGCAGCGTTGGTTTTGCCGTTGCTTTCTTGGCGCCAATTGCCGCAGTTTTTTATCTGCTTGAAAAGCTTGCCAAAGAGCAAAAAAAATTATTTAACGCTAAAAATTATCCGCTGTTTTTTGGCTTATTTTTTGCAGCATTTGTTGTTGCACTAATTCTGCGCGAGAGTTCGCCGTTATTTGCTACAAGCGCAATTGAATTTATATTTAATTGGCAAGTTTTTGCGCTGATTTTTCTTGCAATAATTTGTGGAATTTTGGCGTTTTTTTTCAACAAATTGGCGTTGATTTCTTTCGAAAAACTCTCGGCAATAAAATCTTGGAAATGGCATTTAGTACCAATCTTTGGCGGTTTAGCTGTTGCCACAATTAGCTTTTATTGTGGCCCTTACTCTTTCAGCGGTGGAATCAAAACAGTGAACGACGCCTTAAATGGCGTGCCTTCAGAAGTATTCTCGCAAAAAGAAATTTTGGGCAGAATTTTAAACACAATAATTTCCTTTGCTTCTGGATGCGCTGGTGGCTTGGTTGCACCATCAATTGCAATTGGTGCGGGAGTTGGTTCTTCCTTTGCCAATCTTGCCGCGTTTGCTGATGTAAAAATTTTCATGTTGGCTGGGATTGCTTCTTTTTTGGCTTCAATCCTTGGTTTGCCACTCACTGCAGCGATTGCTGCAATTGAAACCACCGACCAATCTTTTTTCTTGAGTTCGCTACTTTTGCTTCCTGCCTTTACGTCATTTTTTACAACAAAATTATTAGAAAATTTAATGAAAGGAAAAAGTGGCAAAAGCTTTGTTTAGTAAGGACGAGATCGAAAAAATTGTTTCAATTGCTTCTGAAGCTGGATTGATTTTAAGCGAATTTTTTAAGCAAAAAAATTTCGAAATTTTCACGAAAGAAGATGGATCAAAAGTCACTTCGGCTGATCTTGAAGTAAGTAAATTTTTACGGCAAAAATTGATGGAAAATTTTTCCTTTCCGCTGATTTGCGAAGAGGGCACTTTGCGTGAAATTTCCACAGAAACTTTTTGGGTAATCGACCCGCTTGATGGCACGTCTAGCTTTACTTCTGGCAGCAATCAATTTGCTCTAAACATTGCTCTTGTTCAAAATAAAAAAGCGGTTTTTGGTTTAATTTACGCACCACTTTTTGAAGGCGGAAAAATGTTTTTTTCTAACGAGAAAAACGAAGTGGTTTTTGTTGGTAAAAAGTCAGAGAAGCAAAATTCTCAGGCACTGCAAATTGTTGCCAGTGCTCGCGTCAACGATGATGCTGTTGAAAAATATGTTGCACAATTCCATCCCAGTTTTTCACAAAATTTTATCGTCGAAAAACTTTCTTCAGCGGTAAAATTTTTCCGTTTATTTGAGCGCAAAACCGATCTTTATTTGCATTTACGACCATCGATGGAATGGGATACGGCAGCAGGGCAGGCGCTGCTTGAACTTATGGGTGGAAAAGTAAAAACTCTTAATTCTAATTTAGAAAAATTTGTGCTTAATGGTGATTTGAGCTACGCCAAACCTGGATTCGCGAACGAAGAGTTCGTCGCGTTTTTCGATAAAAAATCTTGAAACATGGTTAAAAAATTCACGGCAAATTGCGATTTTGGTGGCAAGAAAGCGCCAGTCACTCTCTACATTGGCAATCCAAGTCCGGGGTCGCATCCGCTGCAATTTCAAGGGCGCTGGCTCTCTGATAATAAAGGCGGCTCTATTCCTCCTGACATCATGCAATCCTTTGGAAAGCTGGTCGAAATTTCTGAAAAAAATCGCGTTTCTTTCGACGAGCTTTGCGCTTACGTGATTGAAGAAATTCAGCAAACTAAGTCGGTTGTTGATGACGCAAAACAAGCAACGGCGCTGGGTGACGCTGCTAAGAAATCGGCGGCAGTCAAGAAAGCTGCTGTTGTTCCTCCTGTTGTCAAAAAAGCTCCTGTTGCTGCAGCGTCTGGTGCTGCTACAAAAAAGGCTCCAGTGGACGATGCGCAAAATCCGCAAGACAAAAAACCAAAAGACGAAGACGAAAATGAAGAATAAAAAAATTGCCGTTTTGATGGGCGGCTGGAACTCAGAAAGAGAAGTTTCTTTGCGCTCTGGAGAAGCGGTTTTTGAAGCCTTGACGCGCCTTGGATACGATGCCGTAAAAATTGATTTTTCGCGCAAAATTTTTGAGCAATTACAGCAAGAAAAGCCCAACATCATCTTCAACGCTCTGCATGGACAATATGGCGAAGATGGACGAGTTCAGGGCGTTTGCGACGTTTTGCAAATTCCCTACACTCACTCTGGTTTGCTTGCTTCGGCAATTTGCATGGACAAGGTTTTAACAGGTAAAATCTGCGCCACTGTTGGCGTGAAGGTGCCTCAATATCACATCATCAAGCGTGGCGAAGATGCCCTAAATGCAGAAAAAATTGCTGAAATTGGTAAGCAATTTGTGGTGAAGCCAATTGCGGAAGGATCTTCCGTTGGTGTTGAAGTGATACTTGAAAACATGTCCTTCGATTTGGCTAATTTTGCGTGGAAATATGGTGATGAGATGATTGTTGAAAAATACATCGCCGGTCAAGAAATCCAAGTTGCAGTGATGAATGGCAAGGCTTTGGGTGCAATTGAGGTGCGGCCAAAAAAACTTTTTTATGATTATGAATGTAAATACACGCCAGGCATGACCAATTACGTGATGCCAGCTGAAATTAGTGCAGAAAAATATGCAGAAATTTTAGATTTGGCGCAGCGTTGCCACAATGTTGTTGGCTGCGAAGGAATCTCGCGCGTTGATTTTATTTTGAATAACAAAAATGGCGGCGACTCTCAATTTTACTTGCTTGAGGTCAATACGCATCCTGGTTTTACCGCAACTTCTTTGGTGCCAAAAATCGCTAAACATGTTGGAATTTCCTTCGAAGAAATTTGTGAATTTTTGATCAAAACTGCGCGCTGCAAATGAACAAAATCGGCAAAGAAAAAATCAAAAATTTTCTTCTCACCAATCAACAAGTGCGCAGAGTTAAGGTAATTTTTTACCAAAAATTTCTGCCGATTTTTACCAAATTTTCTCTTGCTGCAATTGCGGTTTTAGTCTTGATTCTGGTGTCTTTGAAGCTTTTTAAGCCGGCTTATTTGGAAAAAATTAAACGAAAATCTTCCTTCTATTTTTTTCACTATCTTCACCTCGATAATTACGATTTTAACCAAATTAATATCAGCGGCAACTCTAGAGTCTCTAAGGAAGAGGTTATTCAAGTAATTAACCAAACCAAAGCAAATTTAACCAAAAATGACGAGATTTATTATCAGCCTTTGGTGCAAAATCTCATCGACAAACTCAAAGAAAAACTTCCTTGGATCAAGAAAGTCATAATTGCGCGTAGCATGCCAGACACGCTAAACATCACGCTTGAGGAATATGAACCTTTTGCAATTTGGCAAAGCAGTGCAGAAAAATACATCATCGACAAAGAGGGAAATTTAATTCCATTTGAAGATTTAGAGGAATTTAAAAATATGGTGATATTGTCGGGAAGTGGCGCCAATCTTCACGCTAAGTCACTTTTCAACATTTTCGTTATCGACCCAGAATTAAGCGCAAATGTTTATTCGGCCACCTGGGTTGGCAATCGCAGATGGGATATTCGTTTTGAAAATGGCTTGCTCATCAAACTGCCGGAAAACAACATTTCTGCGGCTTGGCAACAATTGATAAAAATTTATGGCACCAATGGATCAATCATTGGACTAAAAATTATTGACCTGAGAATTTCAGATAAAGTCTATTTGGAATATGAAGGCTCAGTGGTCAAAGAACTGATGAGTTCTTGATATTGCTGGCTTCAACACTTTTTTAAAAATGGCGAAAAAAAATTCACGCAAAGGAAAAATCGTTGCTTGCCTCGATATGGGTTCGTCGAAATTGGTCTGCATTATTGCCAGCATCAATAACGACGAAGTGAATGTTTTGGGCTACAGTCACAAGGAATCAAAAGGCATTTTAGCTAGTGCAATTTCAGACATGCGTTTGGCACAAAAATCAATCACCAACGTTGTTTCAGAAGCAGAAAGAATGGCGGGATTTAATGTTGAAAAACTGCTTGTTGGAATCTCAGGAAGCCAAGTGGTTTCAAGCCGCAAAGAAGTCAGCACTAAAATTGCTTCCGATATTGTAAAAGCTTCTGACATCAACATTTTGGCGGAAAAAATTCGCACCGAAATGAAGAAAAATAATCGCGAGATTATTCACCTAATTCCGTTGCAATATCGAATCGACGACTCCTTGCCAGTGGCCAATCCGCGCTACATGTCGGGGCAAGAACTTCACGCAAAATTTCACGTCATTTCCACTTCGCAAACAACGATAAAAAATATCGAAAATTGCTTAAAGCGTTGCCAACTTTCGGTAAATAATTATGTAGTTGAGCCTTACGCCTCTGCGCTTTCTGCCCTTTCTGAAAATGAGATGGACCTTGGAACTTTGCTTGTCGACATTGGTGGCAGTTCAACTTCTTTTTCGCTGATTTCGGAAGGAAAATTAATCTATGTTGGCAGCTCACCAATCGGCGGTGCGCACATCACCAAAGACATTTCAACAATCCTCAATGTCAATTTTGAAGTCGCTGAAAAAATTAAAACCCTCAACAGCTCTCTGCTAATCAGCCCAATTGAAGAAAGAGAAATAATTAAGCTAAAATACTCTGACGGAGTTGATGGCAGCGAAATGATTCGCATCACACGCAGCGAGCTTCGCGACATCATTCAATCGCGTATCGAAGAAATCTTTGAGTCAGTGAAAAGAGTGCTGCACAAATCCGGCGTGCCGGTGGCGATGATTGGCAATATCGTGCTTTCTGGTGGCGTTACGTCCATCGTTGGAATTGATAAATTGGCTTCCGAAATTTTTGAGAAAAATGTGCGTATTGGCTATCCAAATAAAATCGATGAATTGCCAAGCGAGATCACTAATCCAGCGCATTCTTGCGCGATTGGAATGTTGGTATTTTTACGCAACATTCACCTCAGAGAAAAAAGCAAAGATGGTTTTGATGCCAAAAACAGCTGGTTCTCTCGCTTTATTGAAAAGTTGGCCTCTTTTTAGCGCCCGTCGTTCTTGAAGCAGCAGACTTAGAGAATCTTTTCATGAGATCATCGGATGTTTCCAATCCAAGGATGATGAATTATTAACGATCTTCAATAACGCCGCCAAAATCAGGTCTGGCATAGTCTGGCGGGTTCTCAAGCGCGCCTTTTCTTCCGCAAGAAATTGCTAAAAAAAGCAAAAAAATTACCAAAATTTTCTTCATATTCTTACTGCAAAAACTTTTTTGCTTTGACGATTTCTTCGGCAACACGAAGGTTGGAAGTGCCGCCAATAGAGGTTCGGCTGACTACAGAATTTTTTACTGATAGCACGCTGAAAACATCTTGGGAAATTTTTCCTTCAAATTGCTGCATCTCCTCAAGTCTTAATTCATGCAGATCGACACCTTTTTCTTCGGCGAATTTTACGATTGAACCAGTGATGTGATGCGCCTTACGAAAAGGAATCTGTAAATTTTTCACCAACCAATCAGCAAGGTCAGTTGCCGTAGAAAAGCCAGCCTGCGCCATTTCTTCCATTTTTTGTGCGTTAACTTTCATGTCAGCAATCATGCCCGACATGGCGCGCAAACATAGCTTCAAATTTTCCACCGCGTCAAACACAACCTCCTTGTCTTCTTGCATGTCCTTGGAATAGGTGAGGGTAAGACCTTTCATGGTTGTAAGCAGAGAAAAAAGTGAGCCAAAAATTCTTCCACTTTTACCGCGAACTAATTCGGCGGCATCGGGATTTTTTTTCTGTGGCATGATTGAAGAGCCAGAAGTGAAGGCGTCGGAAAGTTTGATGAAGTCAAAACCTTTACTCATCCAAATTACAATTTCTTCGGCAAGGCGCGAAAGGTGAGTGGCGGTCAGCGACAAGCAAAATAGCAGCTCAAGCGCAAAGTCGCGGTCAGAAACAGAATCCATTGAATTTGCAGTTGGCCTAGAAAATCCAAGCTCTTTTGCCACGAAATTGCGATCAATTGGAAATGATGTTCCAGCCAGCGCACAAGCGCCAAGAGGGCATTCATCCATTCTTGCTTTGAGATCGGCAAGTCTTGAAATATCGCGCTTAAACATTTCGAAATAAGCCAGCAAATGATGCGAAAAAAGCACGGGCTGCGCAACCTGCAGGTGAGTGAATCCTGGCACGATTGTGCCAAAATTTTCTTCGGCTTTTTTTACTAAGTTTCTTTCAAGATCAGTGAGTAAATTGCTGATTTCATTTACTTCGCTGCGCACAAAAAGACGAAAATCTAGCGCAACCTGATCATTGCGCGAGCGAGCTGTGTGAAGCTTTCCAGCCACATCGCCAATAATTTCTTGCAAGCGTGATTCGATATTCATGTGAATATCTTCGAGCTCGATTTTGAAAATAAATTCGCCGTCTTCGATTTCTTTTTCGATTTGCTGCAAGCCATCAATAATTTTTTTTGCTTCATCGGCTCTTAAAATTTTTACCTCTGAAAGCATTTTTGCATGCGCCGTGGATCCTTGAATGTCTTGCTTGTAGAGCTTTTGATCAAAAGAAATCGATTGGTTGATTTCTTGCATCAGGCTGGAAGGTTTTTGGTCAAATCTGCCGCCCCACATTTTGTTTGAAGAAGTTTTACTCATAGAAATTTCTTTTTACTTTTTTGGTTTCATCGGCCCGCTTATTTCAGCTTGGCCTTACTCAATTTTTTTGAAAAAATTTATGGATAGCTGGGACATTAAATCCAACAACCTCTTCGATCGCCGCTATTTGAATTTCTTTAAAAAATGGTGGATTGATATCGACAAAATCAACTTTCTTTTGGTGCTTGCAATCATTGTTTTTGGCCTGGTGATGACTGTCACATCAAGTCCGGCGATTGCAAAAAAAATTGATTTAGAAAAATTTTTCTTTGTCAAAAAACAACTGATTTTTGCCTTTATTGCCTTGATTTTATTGGTGTCGATTTCCTTCTTGAGTCAGGAAAAAATAAAAGTTTTTTCACTTATCGGATTGCTGGTGACTTTGGTGCTTTTGGTGATGGTTTTGCTTTTTGGATCAGAGGCAAAAGGTGCAAAAAGATGGATTGCTATTCTTGGTTTCACTCTACAGCCATCTGAGTTTGCCAAAACATTCTTCATTGTTTTTAACGCATTTTTGCTGCAGCGTTTACACGTTGAAAAGTGGTTTTTGAAATATGGAATTTCGGCAAGTTTTTACCTGGTAATTATCGCTTTGCTTTTGTTGCAGCCTGACTTTGGCATGACTCTAACTTTTACTGCACTTTGGGCGTCGCAGCTTTTTGTTTACGGTATTGCTTTGCCGTTGGTTTATGCTGGCGGCGTGGTGCTGATAATTGGCGGAATTGGCGCTTATTTGACATTGCCGCACGTTGAAGATCGCATCAACAGATTCCTCGATTCTGGCGAAAAAAATTATCAAGCCGAGCGCTCAATTGACGCCTTTGTTAATGGTGGGCTTTTTGGCACTGGCCCCGGAAATGGCGTGGTAAAAAAATTCATCCCCGACGCCCACACCGACTTCATCTTCGCTGTTGTTGGCGAAGAATTTGGCATAATTTCTTGCGCAATTATCGTAGTTTTTTTCACCTATCTCATCACGCGTATCGTCAAGCGGGCCTTGGATGAAGAAGACATGTTCGTCTATCTTTCTTTGTGCGGTTTGATTGTGCAATTCAGCATGCAAGTTGTGGTAAATATCGGCGTGAGTTTAGGGCTGCTGCCAACGAAGGGAATGACGCTGCCATTCATCAGCTATGGCGGCTCGTCGATGATGTCGATGGCAATTTGCTTTGGGCTGATTTTGGCTTTTACCAAGCGCAAATATCACCTGAATGTTGATTACGGAAATACGAAATTGATTTAATTTATTCACTTTATGAGTCGTCGTTACAGTACGGGTGCAGCAAGGATATTTGGAGAAAAAAGTAAGAATTTTCTCACTGGTAAAAAGGCTGTTCGTAGATATGAAGAGTCTCGCGAGGAAGCTGTTGCCGACCGTGCAAAAAGAGATAGAGAAAAGTATGAGAATTTGCTCTATGAGTTAAAAAAGGAAAAAGACGCGATGTTGGATTTTCCGACATTCTTTTTGAGGTTTTTATCTTCTGTCTCAGAAAGTGAAGAATTGTCGAGGTTTGTAAGAAAAAGAGATCCTTCCTGCAGTTTACCAGAAGGTTATTCGGATGTAATACAGAATCATTACACACGAAAGCTGTGGCAATCGCCATCGGTAGCAAAAAGTTTCGGAAGAAAAGACATCCCTTCTTTAGTTGCAGGCGCTCTTTTTGCTTATGTGGCAATTTATATGGCGAGTCCTGTTTTAGCGGACGATGCAGTGAGTTATATCGCCTGTGAAGAAACGATGCGTTCTTATGGTCGCAACTTAAAATCACTCTTCCCCGATATTCCAATCGATGTAATTGAATGTGAGTACAGTTTTCCCAGGAACGTTTTTACTGATGGCGTGCTATCTGCTCCGTCTGGTTATTCCAAAGATTATAGAAAAGTAAAGCGGACGGCTCTTGGTATAGAAAGGCATGTGAAAGAAAAGGGTGCTGCTGTAAGGAAACTAAATCTCGCGGCTAATATGGCTAACTCTCAATATTATGAGAGAGAAAGGCTGCTGGTTTTGGGTTATGAAGAAGCGAGGAATGTTGAAGCCGAAATTGATGCCATGACACACTTCAGGTGTCATGGCGAAAAAGTGACGCCTCTATGCGAAGGAAGCTGTAAAGAAATTCTAAGTATCAGCACTTCTTGTCCGGAAGTTGGAAGGGAAATTGAGAGTGCGTTTGGCGAGCCAAAAAAAGTAATCAGAATACAGAAAAGATTATTAGATCACGAAGGTAAACCTATTTTAGTATCAGAGCTCGAATACAAAACCGATGTTTGCTATGATTTGGATGTTTTCTTCCAGATGTTTAGAACAGCAGACCACAAACCTTATGCTCTAGTTTACTGGCCATGCGTTAGAGATACGGGTGTAGATCGCGGTCTTCATTCCAGAGCTGAAATCAAAGAGACTCTGGAGGAATCTGGTATTGGTATCATAGAACTATCAAGATCTGATTTTAGGGCCATGGCGGCAAATTTTGTTCAGCCTAGAAGTGGTCAAATTGCATTTTCTCGACCAATAACAAAAAAATTAAGTAGTTCGCTAGAAGGTATTGGTATGGAAGTTAGGCAACCAATATCTGAAGCAAAATCTGTTGGTGTCACCACAGGAAGAGAGAGAGTGGGATATGGTTTACATTGTCTGCTTACAGAAAATCCACCGCCGCCAACTGCGGTCAAGAGTCTGGAAGCAGGCTCATTGCATGATAAAACTCCCGGTGGAAGAGAAGGTTTATAGGATGCTACTAAGTCTAAATTAGCGCTACAGCGAAGAAGAAAGAAAAAACCTAACAATTTTGTGATTTCCCTCGAAGGAAAATTCGATCTCAAGCTTTTCATTTTCGCGTTTGAAAGAGCTACGGCCTTCATCAGTTGCAGTAACTTTCCAACCCAAAGCTGGAAGCGACGACAAATAAAATTCTTTAATTGTGCTTAGCGAATCTTTGGTTTCATAGCTCGACGACATGATGCTGCCAGAAGCTGAATCAAAGCCCAGCGAGTCGTCGAAAAGTTTTTCCATGCCAACTAAAAGCGGAATATCTTCGCTGCCTTGCACAAATTCTGACGAGGTTTTGTATTTTGATTGTTGCTCTGACTCAAGTTCGGAAGAGTTGACAATCGTGGTTGCAGGCGTGTTTTGCCAAAAAAAATCCTGGCAAGAAAAAAGCAAAAAAGATGAAGAGATTAAGAAGAGAATTTTTTTCATATCATTGTGGCAAATTATTTTTGGCAGGTGGGGCAGAAGAAGCTCGAGCGGCCGCTTTGGACGATTTTCTGCAGGGTCGATTTACAATGTAAACATTTTTCCAAGGCGCGTCCATAAACCTTAAAACCACTTTGAAAGTCGCCCTTTTTGCCTTGTGAATTTACATAGTCAGAAATTGACGAGCCGCCAAGTTCAATTGCTTTTGCGAGGATTTTTTTAATTGCTTGCAGCAGCTTTCTAATTTCTGAATCAGTAAGTGACGATGCCTCGCGCAGCGGCGAAATTCCTGAGTCGAAGAGGGATTCGTTAATGTAGATATTTCCAACGCCAACGACGATTTGATTATCCATCATCGTGGTTTTGATATTCATTTTTTTGCCGCGTAATTTTTCCTTGAGATGAGAAAAATCAAACTCATCTTCAAGAGGCTCTAAGCCAAGCCTAGAGAGCATCGGGTGGTTTTTTAGATTTTTTGTTTCAACTAAATCAACAAAGCCAAAACGGCGCGGATCGTTAAAAATTAGCCAAGTTCCATTATCAAATTCGCTGGCAAAATGATCATGTTTCATCTGCTTGAAATCTGCTTCCACGGTGACTCGGCCACTCATGCCAAGATGAATGATTAGCGATTTTTTGTTAGAAAATTCGATGATCAAATATCTGGCGCGGCGTTTTATGGCAATTATTTTGGCAGCAACCAAGCCTTGCAAATCAAGGCTTGAGTTGATGCGTAATTTTTTTTCTGAGCGAAAAATTTTAGAAATTTTTCTGCCGCAAGTTTTTTCTAAACCGCGGCGAATTGTTTCTACCTCTGGTAGTTCGGGCATGTTTTGTAATTTTGTTTAACCAAAAAAAATTTTTTAAAAAGTGAGTCAAATTCCTCAATTACAACTTCCAAAAGATGCCAAAGATAATCGCGTTTTAATGCACAGCTGCTGCGCGCCTTGCGCCGGAGATTTGATGCAACGCATGAAAGAATCGGGAATCGAGGTGACGATTTTTTTCTACAACCCGAATATCCATCCAAAAAAAGAATACGAAATTCGTAAAAACGAAAATATCCGTTTCGCACAAAAACTTGGAATTCCTTTCATCGACGCTGATTACGACGTACAAAATTGGTTCAAACGCGCTAAAGGTTTGGAATGGGAACCAGAGCGCGGAATTCGCTGCACAGCCTGTTTCGACATGCGCTTCGAACGAACAGCGCTTTACGCTGCCGAAAATGGTTTTTCGACAATCACTTCATCACTTGGAATTTCGCGCTGGAAAAATATGGACCAAATCAATGAATCAGGCATGCGCGCTGCTTCGCATTATGATGGAATAAATTATTGGA
>JBIKKP010000069.1:0-3550 GCA_044360285.1 Rickettsiales bacterium | reverse complement strand
TTCCATCAATCAAGGAATCTTGACCGATGCCTTCAATTGGCGCCTGCCCAGCTGAATAAATATCAGAAACAATCACCGCGTCTGCGTCAGCAAAAGCGGCACAAAATTCGTTAAATAAACTTTCCACGCGCGAATATTTATGCGGCTCAAAAACACAAATTACTTTGCCACTTCCAGCCACAGATCGCGCCGCTTTAAGCGTTGTAGAAATTTCGGTTGGATGATGGCCATAATCGTCAATAATTGATGCGCCATTAAATTCGCCAACCTTGGTAAAACGGCGCTTCACGCCATTAAATTTGCCTAAGGCAGCTTTAATTTTTTCATGCGGAATTTTCAAAAAATCACCAATGGCAATTGCCACGCAAGCGTTGCTGGCATTGTGTTTGCCATAGATTGGCATTTTTATTTTTTCGATCTTTGCGCCAGATTTAAATTCAACATCGAAACAAATTCCCGAGGCATCCATCGCCACTTCTTTCAACATCAAATCCGCAGGTTTATAGGCCGAATAAGTCAGCAAATTTTTCTTCGCTTTTAGCTTTTCATAAATTGCTGCTACCTCAGGACTATCAAGGCAAAGCACGCAAATTCCATCGGCTGGAATTTGGTTAATGTAGCGCTCAAAGTAAGCTTTCTGCTTTTCAAAACTTCCGCCATAACCAAAAAATTCTAAATGCTCTGGCTCAATGTTTGTCACCGCGCCAATTGAAGTTGGAAGATCAACAAAACTTGCGTCAGATTCATCCGATTCTGCGACCAAAAATTCACCTTTTCCAACTTTTGAATTGCTGCCGAAATAATGAATTACGCCGCCATTTATCACGGTTGGATCAAGTCCGCACTCTGCAAGCAACACTGAAACCATGCCCGTTGTACTTGTCTTACCGTGAGTTCCAGCAATCGTAATTCCACGGTAATTTGACATGACAATTGCCAGCAACTGTGCGCGCGTGATAATTTGAATTCCGCGCGCCTGTGCTTCAAGAATTTCCGGATTTTGCGTTTTGATGATTGAGGTTTGCACAACCAAAGAGACATCAGCAGAGATATTTTTTGCATCATGACCAACGAAGTAAGTGACGCCTTTGTCGCGCAGCTTTGGCGTAAGATAATTTTCACCTAAATCTGAGCCTTGCACCGCAACACCATATTCGCGCAAAATAAAGGCCAGAGCACTCATACCAATGCCGCCAAGGCCAATAAAATGAACTTTGCTTTGTTGTTTTAGCTGGTCGAAATTCATGTGATTTGAAAGAAGTTTTATGCGCCAAGCACGCTTTCTAAAAAGGCGCGCACTGTGCGCAGGAAAATTATTTTTAAAATGAAAAAAGCATCAATCGAAAAAATTTTTATAACCTGGCAAGGCCTCAATCGCGAGCCTAAAACCGAGTTAAATTTCACCAATAATTTTACACTGCTTGTTGCTGTCGTTTTATCGGCGCAAAGCACTGATGTTGGCGTAAATAAAGCCACCGCCGCACTTTTCAAAGTCGCCGACACGCCAGAAAAAATGCTGCAGCTTGGCGAAAAAAAACTCAAAAAATACATTTCAACTATCGGATTGTTTAACGGCAAAGCAGCCAACATTATCAAGCTTTCGCAGCGTTTGGTTGATGAATTTAACAGCGAAGTTCCCAGTGATTTTGAGTCGCTAAAATCACTTCCAGGGGTGGGCCAAAAAACCGCAAATGTTGTGCTAAACTGCGCTTTTGGAGTTCCAACAATTGCCGTTGACACTCACGTTTTTCGCGTCGCCAATCGCATTGGTTTTGTGCAAGAAACCACTCCAGAAAAAACTGAAATTGCCTTGATGAAAGCCATCCCAAAAAAATGGCAACAGCATGCGCATCATTGGATGATTCTGCATGGACGCTATGTCTGTAAGGCGCGCAAGCCAGAATGTGAGAAATGTTCAATTAAAAATTTCTGCGAATTTGAGGAAAAAACATGCAACTAAAAAATAAAAATCTCTTCTGCGAAAAAAGTTTTTTTGGCGGAAAATTTGTCGATAAAAAAGAGAAGATTGAAGTTTTTAATCCAAGCTCTGGCGCCATAATTGGCATAGTTCCAAACTTGCTTGAGGAAGAAACTAAAGAAGCAATTTTAGCAGCAAAAGAAGGTTTAGAAATTTGGCGTAAAAAAACCGGCAAAGAGCGTGCAAAAATTTTACGAAATTGGTATGATTTGATTTTGCAAAATCAGGAAGATTTGGCGATAATTTTAACCACCGAGCAAGGAAAACCGCTATCTGAGGCGCGCGGCGAAATAATTTATGGCGCCAGTTTTGTTGAATGGTTCGCCGAAGAAGCAAAAAGAATTCGCGGCGAAACAATTTTAGCGCCGAAAGAAAATCAAAAAATTATCACACTTAAAGAGCCCGTTGGCGTGGTTGCAGCGATTACTCCGTGGAATTTTCCATCAGCAATGATCACGCGCAAAGCCGCAGCAGCTTTGGCTGCGGGATGCAGTGTGATTGTCAAACCATCTGAGCTTACACCATTTTCAGCTTTGGCGCTGGCGGTTTTGGCACAAGAAGCCGGAATTCCAAATGGCGCTTTCAACGTGATTACGGGCGATGCACAAAAAATTGGTGAAGAATTTTGTCGCAATCCTCTGGTTCGAAAAATCAGTTTCACCGGCTCAACACGTGTTGGAAAAATTTTAGCAACGCAAAGTGGAAATGATTTGAAGCGTTTGTCTCTAGAACTTGGCGGCTCGGCGCCATTCATAATTTTTGCTGATGCTAATTTAGATTTAGCGATTTCTGGATTAATGCATGCAAAATTTCGCAATGGCGGACAAGCCTGCACCTGCGTTAATCGCATTTTTGTGGAAGAAAAAATTCATGATGAATTCTTAGAGAAATTCTTAGCTGAAGTAAAAAAACTAAAAGTTGGTGATGGCTTTGAAAGCTCTTCCGGCATGGGTCCGATGATCTCGCCAGCAGCGGTGAAAAAAGTTGAAATGCTGATTGCTGATGCTTTGCAAAAAGGTGCTAAATGCGAAATTGGTGGCAAGAAAATTTCTGGAAATTTTTTCGAGCCCACAGTTTTAACCAGCGTTAAGCCAGCAATGACAATAGCTCACGAAGAAATTTTTGGCGCCGTTGCAGCGATTCAAAAATTCAATGATGAAAAAGAAGTAATCAAAATCGCCAATGACACTAATTACGGACTTGGCTCTTACATCTACAGCCAAGACGCCTCGCGTATTTGGAGATTTTCGGGGGGACTAGAATTTGGCATGGTTGCAATAAACTCCGCGAGCTTTGCAACGGAAGTTGCACCATTTGGCGGAATCAAACATTCTGGTATGGGCCGCGAGGGCTCGCACCTTGGCCTTGATGAGTTCCTACAAATCAAGACGCTGCATTGGGATTTTTAAAAATTCAAAAAAACACAACAATTCATCTTCCGCTCGGGTGGGGTTTGCAACCACAACTGTCCCAACGTCTAAATCCCGAATCTCTCAAAACCCTTGATATCATGAGCTTGATTGGACATAGAAATTTTTTTCTATGTTTTTTTTGATCGTGAGTTGCTCTCGT
>JBIKKP010000001.1:0-80187 GCA_044360285.1 Rickettsiales bacterium | reverse complement strand
CAACGGGTCTGGAAAAAGCAGTTTGCTCAAAATTATTGCCGGAATTTTACCGCCAACTTCCGGAAAAATTTTGTGGGGCGGCGAGGATGTAGAAAATTTCCGCGACGATTTTAACGGCGATATGCAATTTTTAGGGCACAAAAATTTTCTTAAAAGCGAGCTGACAGTTTTTGAAAATCTTGATTTTTATACCAAGCTTGCCGACACACAGGCAGCGCTTCCAGCGGCTTTAAGTTTTTTTGGCCTGGATAAAGTTCGCGACGAAAAAGTGAAAAATCTTTCCGCTGGCTGGCAACAAAAAACACGTTTGGCCAAGCTACTGGCGTGCCCCGCAACAATTTGGTTGCTTGACGAACCATCAAACAATCTTGATAAAGAAACGAAAGAAAAGTTGTATCAACTCATCAAACAACGCATCAAAGAAGACTCGCTGGTGTTGATTGTAACGCACGACGAAATGTTTTTTGATTTGGGGCCAGAATTGGATTTAAAAAATTTTATTAATTATGAGTAAAGCATCCTCCTTGGATAAGTGGCGTTTAGTTTTTAGTGGCGTTGCGGAAACTGTTTCAGATTCCGAAGCCTTTATTGAGCGCGAAGAAAGCGAAAAAGGTTTTGCACAATTTTATGATAAAAACATTCGGCCACAAATTGCTGAATATGAGTAGCTAAGAATTGAGAGTTTGAAGAAGTGGGTTCGTTGGCGCCGAATTGGATATGTTGTTTTTATATTGGTTTTTCCTGCCTGTGTTTTTGGCGTTAACTTTTTTTCTGAATTTCAGGTCACTTTTGCTCAACAAGTAATTTGCGGACTTATATTTTTTCTTTTGATGAAGCTTCCGGCTCGTAGCGTGGAAACCGAGTATGAAGATAATTTGCTGCAAAAAAGCGATTTTTTGGGAAATGCTATTGGATTTTTTCCAGGGTTTTCTTCGGAAAAAAATAAAGGAGATTTGAGTAGATATGAGTTGGATTGCTTGCCTGAATATGATGCAAAATTATCGCAAATTAACACCTCAATTACAGGAGAGTATAAAAAGGTTAAGCTGCTACTTGAGAACGTAAGCTTAAAAAAAGAGACGATAAATTCAAAAAAACAAAAGGTGGTCAATACCGTCTGCGCCGGATGGTTTATTTGGATTGAATTTAATAAAAATTTTTCCGGCAAAACTACAATAAGACCTGATTTTATTCCGGGTTTTGACCAATCGAGCATTAAGACCAGAAGCGGAGATTACCAAAAAGTTGAGCTAGAAGATGTGGTGTTTGAAAGTAAATTTAACGTTTATTCCACCGACCAAATTGAGTCTCGATATTTAATCACCACAAGCTTTATGGAGCGTTTGCAGGAGGTTGGAAATTCTTTTGCCGAGGTCTTCGTTCATCAATTTCAATTCCCTGCCAAAAAAAGAGAAAAGGCGATTAAATTTTACGGAAAATGTATATTCGCTTTTTTCTGCAATAATCATTTGCTGATCAGCCCTATTTTTTCTGCTAATGGTCTGAAGTATAAAATTTCTCTTTTTCAAAAGCTTGATTTTGTTGATGCCTATCGCTCTGTGGTTAAGCAGATGAACGCTGTTTTTAAAATTATAGACGTCTTGAAGTTGAATCAAAAAATTGGTCTGTAATTTAAAATCTTAAATGACAAAAAAGATTTTGTTCATTTTTTCTTGCCATAATTTTCGACATTCTTCCAAAAATAATTATTCAATATGAATTTAATAACCGCCTATTTTTTACTTGGTTTATTAGCCGTTTTATATTCCTGGTATGTATCCATCATAGCAAGGCGCAACAAGGCTCTAGAGGCTTTGTCGGGAATTGATGTTCAGTTAAAAAATCGCTCAGATTTAATCCCCAACATTCTGAAAATTGCGCAAAGATTTATGCAGCATGAGACGCAGATATTTACCGAAGTCACAAAGTTGCGCGAAGCATTGAGTCAAGATTACAACAAGAAAAATCCTGATGAGGTTAAGCAGCGCTTGATTGCATCGGAAGAGTTATCGAAAAAAATGGGCGGCATTATGTTGCGTGCAGAAAATTATCCAGAATTGAAGTCGAGCGAAAACATGCTTCATGCTCAGCGAAGCTACAACGAAGTTGAGGCGCAAATTGCTGCCGCCAGAAGATTCTACAATTCGGCTGTCGCTTCGCTTCGAAACTCCATCGAAATTTTTCCAGGAAATCTTGTTGCTGCTTTGGCTGGGGTTAAAACGATGCCGCTATATGAAGCAGATGAAGCTTCCAAGGTCGCTGTTGATGCTTCTAAATTTTTATAGATAATAGGTGAAGCCGGGATCTGGTTTAGATATTTTTCGTATGCTTATTGGCGGCTCGGTGAAAACCAGGGTCGACGATTTTCATTTTATCGAAGATGGCAAAAGAGACGTTGGTTTTGCCAAGTTTTACGACGAAAAAATTAAGCATAAGGCGGAAAGTTTTGAGGCAAATCGCATTAAACTTCTGAAGAAATACATCCTTGTGCTGCGCCTGATGCTGTTGATTGCACTGTGGCCATTGATTGGTTTTTTTCTCAACGGCTTTATTTGGAAATTTTTCAAAATAAACGCTGACATTTCTTTCTCCTCTCTCTTTGAGAATTTGGGCGCTGGTCGTGATCCGGGTGGCCCCATACTGCTTTACTTTTCCAGTCTGATTGCCTTGTTTTTGGTTTCGAGATCGATCTTAAAGCAATTTAAAAGAGGTTCTAAAAAAGAATTACTCACCGATGTTTTTACCTTCTTCGGTGATTTCACTTATGAGCCAGGTTGGGATAATGGTGATTTGGGAAATGCGCGTCGATTAATAAAAGGCGCGGTTTTCTCTAATATTTTTTCTACTTTCTCAAGATGGGGTGCGAGCGTTTATTACCAACTTGCTGCGCAAGCTGGTAATGTAGAGTGTCTTGATGGATATGGCGTGTTTGGACTTTTTCCAAATAACGAAGCCGAGTTCGACAAAAGAGAAGATGTAATTTTGGGTAATTATCAAGAAGTCTCTCTGCGCTTTGAGGAAATACGCTTGTTTAAAAAGCAGATGCAAGGCAGGGGTGACATCACTATGATTTTTGAAGGGGCGGTTATTCTGCTTAGCTTTAATAAAAAATTTCAGGGCAGAACTTTAATTAAGAAAAAACGCGATGGTTTTTTGCACAAAATATTTAAATCTATTACCAAGGACGAACTTCTTATTGGTGAAGATAGCTTACAAAGAGTCCATCTTGAGGATCTGCATTTTGACAAAATGTTTGAGGTTTATTCTTGGGACCAGGTGGAGGCAAGATATCTTCTGACCACTTCATTCATGGAGCGCATCAAAACCATAGCAGATCTTTTGGGTGCCAAAGGAGTTGAGGCTAGTTTTTACAAAAGCAGCTTGTTGCTTTCGTTCAAGGACAGCAGAAATTTATTTGAGATTGGATCGATTTTTGAAGAGACGACTTTGGTCAAAGAATGTAAGTTGGCGGTAAGGCACATGAGTTCAATTCTTGATGTGATCGATACTTTAAAAATTAGCGAGAAAACCGGTCTATAGGTTATTGGCGAAGCTGCTTGTAATTATTTCTCCTTAAAGAGCTGCGTTAAAAAGTTAGTTCAATTATCTTATTGTTTTAATTTCAAATTTTGCTGCCGCGTTTTTTTGCAAGGCCTTCAAAACTTGCGGCAAAATTTTATTCAGCTTTTCTTCCAACTGCCACGGAGCATTGAAAATAAACATTCCGCAGGCATGCATTTTGGTTTCTCCCTCTTCGCATCCAACGTCAAAACTGCTTTGTAAGATTTTAGGGAATTTTGTTGCAGAGATTTTTTGGTAAAAATTTTTCAACACTTCTTCATCGCTTTTAATGATTGGGTGCCAAACCAAGTAAATTCCCGTGGCAAAGCGTTTGTGTGAATCTTCAAGGGTGGTAATTATTTTTTCATAATCAGCGCTGATCTTGCTTTGGTCTTTGTCAAAAGCTGGATCGATGATGATGAGGCCACGACGTTCAATTGGCGGTAGCTTTGATTTTACTGACTTAAAGCCGTCTTCGTTAAGCAAAGTAATTTTTCTATTTCCGGCAAAAGCTTTTCCAAGCTGAAGAAAATCTGGACGATTTAATTCGGTAAAAATGGCGCGATCAGTGGAGCGCAGATAGTCTTTGATGAGCAGCGGCGAGCCGGTGTAAAACTTAATTTTTTTTGGCAATTCCTCAACTTCGCAGCAGTTAAGTTTGCCCAGAATTTTTAAGTAGCGCGGCGGCAAAAAATCGCTAAAATTTTTCTGTGCTAAAATTTTTTGAATCCCCTGCGAAGCTTCCCCTGTCTTGCTTACGCGCTCATCAGATAAATCATATTTTCCAATTCCAGCGTGAGTGTCGAGAGCAAAAAATGGCGCGGTTTTTTCGTGAAGTTTTTCTAAGCATAATGTCAAAACAATATGCTTAAAAATATCGGCAAAATTGCCGGCGTGATAGATGTGGCGATAATTCACGCGCTAAAGGGAAAATGGATAAACAACTGCTTTTCCAATAAAGATTACAGCATCAAGCCCCACGGTGACAGGTGTGATTGCTACCTTGCCAATATCTTTGACCAAATTGGAGTCGCGATAATAAACTGGAATTTGATAGTTTGAGCCAGACCTCATCAGGGCTTGACCCAGATTACGCGCAGAATAACGACGTCCGCTTAGTGTCACTTTAATTGAAATTTCGTCTTTTTTATTGGGCCTGATGCCAAGTGAGGTAAGGGTTCCAATGTCTTCAATTGGTAATATGCTAAATGGTCCTTCAAAAACCAAATATCCTTGCAAATCGTTGTTGCCGCTGAGTTTGAGATAACTTTTTTGTAAGTTGATATTGATAATTTTTTCTTGGCGAAGTGTGAGAATTTTTCCAAGAATTCCCGATTTATCAGTTAGAATGTAGTGATAGTTCGAACCAACCAGCACAACGTATCGACCATCTTGCCCAACAAGAAATTGGTTAAATCTTTCGATGTATTTTTTATCGCCCCAAAGGCTTTTAGTGACGCAAGAACTGCTGCAAAAAAGCAGGCAAAGCAGCAGAAAAATGTTAAGAATTTTTGTAAACATGGCCTACTTAAGTTTTGATGAAACGGTTTTTGTCACTTCTTTCAGCTCTTTTTTATCCATCGCAACTAAACCACTGCGCACTAAGTAGCCAGAGCTTCCAATTGTTTCAGGATCAACAATTTCATTAATGAATTGTGGCAGGTGAGGCACAAGATTTAGATGCTCTTTTTTGAAATAGACAAATAGCGGGCGCGAAAGCGGATATTTTTTTGAAGTGATATTTTCTTGTGTTGGCAAAACACCGTCAATTGACGTTGCTTTAATAATTTTTTGATTGGCCTGCAAGAAGGCAAAACCAATGATTCCAAAGGCGTTGCGATTATTTTTTATGTTGCTTGCAACCGAATTATCATTTTCAGCAAGCTCAATGAAATGCCCGTCATTTCTGAGTTTGTGGCACTGCTTTTTTCTCTCCTGATTGTCTTTGATTGCCTCAACAAATTTTGCGTTATTAAAGCAAGAGCCTTCCATAACCATATCAGCAAAAACATCGCGAGTTCCTGAAGTTAGCGGCGGGCCGTAAACAAGAATTTTTACTTTTGGTAATTTGTTATCGATGTCGCTCCAGTTTTGGTAAGGGTTGGCAACTAGTTTGCGACTTTTCTCATCAAAAACTTTTTCGGCTAAAGCGAGGAAGATATGCTCTTGGCTTAGTTTAATTGGCGGCGCTGCTTTTGATCTAGCAAGTACGATTCCATCATAACCAATTTTGATTTCGATTGGATTATTTACGCCATTTTTAGCGCAGAGTTCAAGCTCTTCCTCTTCAATTGGTCTGGAAGCGTTAACGAAATCAGGATGTTTCGCGCCAACGCCAGCGCAGAAAAGTTTAAAGCCGCCGCCTGTACCAGTTGATTCAACAAGCGGCGTAGTGATCTCAAGATTTTTGTGAGCCTCCTTATTTGCAAACTCTTCAGAAACCGCGGCCATCAAAGGCGAAATTGTTGATGAACCAACAATTTGAATATAAGGTCTTTTATTTGATTCATTGGCAAAGGCTTGATTTGCAAAGCTTGCCAGCGCAACGAGGAACAGAATTTTTTTCATAAGCATCTTAAAAAAGTTATCAAAGAAGGTTTGATTCTTACCCAAAGAACCAACCGGTAATCATATAATTTAACAATAAGATAACGATCGATGCGGCCACAACGGCATTGGTTGTGGCAATGCCAACGCCATCAGCGCCACCTCTTGAATTATAGCCAAAATAGCAACCCATGACCGAAATCACAAAACCAAAAAATCCGGCCTTAACCAATCCTGAAACGACATCGATTCTTTCCAGAAATTTGAAACTATTGCTGATATAGGGGCCAGGCGAGAAGCCTAAAGAATGAACGCTTACTAGATATCCGCCCAAAACACCAATCACGTCTGCAACTAAAACTAAAAGCGGAAGCATCAATACACCAGCAATGACGCGTGGCGCGATGAGATATTTGAAAGGGTTGGTTGAAAGCGTGCGCAGAGCGTCGATTTGTTCGGTCACTTTCATTGTGCCAATCGCTGCGGCCATTGATGCGCCAACGCGGCCGGCCACCATAAGTCCGGCTAAAACTGGTCCAAGTTCGCGGGTGATTGATAAAACAACAACTGTGGCAATAGTGCTTTCAGCGTTGAAACGAGAGAATCCAGAATAGCTTTGTAGCGCCAAAACTGCGCCAGAAAAAATTGCGGTAAGTCCAACAACAGGCAGTGAAAAATAACCGATTTGTAAAAATTGGCGCAGAACTAAGCGTGGATAAAATGGCGGCGTAACGCAGTGCACAAGAGCTTTTGCAGTGAATAAAGCGATGTCACCAAGCTTAGCTAAATTAGCCAAAGTGAAGGCACCAAGCTTTCGTAAAAGCTGCAGAAATTTTTCGATCATGATTTTTTAATTGAAAATTTTGAACTGCCTTGGAAGATTGGTAATGCTCAATTTCAGAGATATCTTTTTTAATGCCTAGCCTAAAAATCCAATCCAATTTTGCGAAGATTTGTGCGACTTTCTTGCTGCTGCTTTTTGCAACGCAAAAAAGCGCCAGTTTTTTGCACGGCTTTTGTCATCAAGAAAACAGTGGATCGGAAATTATTGAGGAAAATAAAAATTTCTTCACCCAGCTAATTTTTTCGCACGAAAAGTCGCAAAAAAACTCTGTCGAAACTTGTTTGTGGCAAAGCTTTGGCCTGCAGAATGCTTTTGATTTTGTAGCAATTTTTTGCGCAATTTTTTCTGCATTTTTAACGCTATTTTTTACGCGCTGCTTTAATCGCGCAAAAGCCTCCTACCTTCTTTCTTCCTACTTTTCTCAGGCTCCTCCCGCAATTTCTTAAGAAAATCACCACAACTTTTCTCAAAAGTTTTCTTAAGAATTTATCATGCAAAAAATTTCAATTTCTGCGCTATTTTTGGCGCTCCTGTTTTCCTTTCAAGCCAATGCCAGCGAGACTTGGAACTATCAAGTTACGGCAAAAAAACTTGACGAATCACGCAACAATCTTTCGCCAAAAACGGGTGGAAGCAGCTACGGCTTTGATCAAAAGGCAATCGACAATTTGCCGCAAGCGCAAACAACATCGCTGAATCAAGTGCTGATGCGCGCTCCTGGCGTTACGCAAAATTCTGCCGGTCAATTTCACATTCGCGGCGATCACTCTAACGTGCAGTATCGAATCAATGATGTCATGATTCCGCAAGGCATTGGTGGTTTTGCTAATAGTTTCGATATGCACTTTGCTTCATCAGTTGATTTGTTGCGCGGCGCTTTGCCTGCGCAGTACGGCTTTCGAACTGCCGGTGTTGTTGATATCAAAACCAAAGGTGGAAAATTTGAGAAATCAGCGCGCAGCGAAACGATGTTTGGTACAAATAACGACTTTGGTTTGAACCAGCAAATTGGCGGCTCAAAAGGCAATTTGTCTTATTACCTAAACGCCAGTTATTTACAAAATGACCGTGGAATTGAAGCGCCAACTGCGGCACGCAAATCAATTCACAACGAAACTAAACAAGATCGTTTTTTTGGTTATTTTTCTTATTTGCTTGATGCCTCAAAGCGTTTGAGTGCGATATTTTCTAACTCAACTAACCGTTTTCAAATTCCAAATAATCCGGGTAAATCAGCTAAATACGAGCTTCCCGACCATTTTGTAAAATCTAGCGACTTAAACGAAAATCAAAAAGAAGAAAATCGTTATGCGATTTTAGCTTTACAGGGAGTAAGTGATAGCGACGTTGATTATCAGCTTTCTGTTTTTTCAAGCGAAAGCAAATCGAAGTTTCGTTCTGATTACGTTGGTGATTTGATTTACAGCGGCATAGCTTCAGACATTGATAGATCAAACTTTACCAATGGTGTGCAAGGTGATTTTAGCTATAAAGTTAACGACAAACACATTTTGCGCAGTGGCTTCTATCTGAGTGATGAAAGGCTTAGCAGCAAAAAATCTTCGTCGGCTTTTATTTTAGAAGATGAGGAAGAGGAGGAAGAAGGTCATGATCACGATGTATTGCACGCCACAACCAATACTACGAGGATTTCCGATGATCATAATCAAAGCACGCAGCTTTATGGAATTTATCTGCAAGACGAATTTAAGGCGCTTGAAAATCTAACCTTAAATTTTGGTTCCAGGTTTGATGTTTTTGAAGGAAATGTCTCGGCAAGTCAGCTTAGCCCAAGGTTTGGAGCGGTGTATGAGTTGTCAAAAAAGACTAAAATTTATGGTGGTTATGCAAAATATTTTTCACCAGTGCGCAGCGAAATTTTATCAAGCAACTCGATTGAAAAATATCAAGGAACCACGGCTAAGTCAGAAGTGACAAACAATGGTCACGTTAGGCCAGAGAGAAGCGATTATTATGATCTTGGTGTTTCTCATAAGGTCAGCGATAGCGTGACTTTGAACGTCGATTCTTACTACAAGCGCAGCAGAAATTTGCTTGACGAGCACCAGTTTGGTAACGCGTTGATTTTTAGTCAGTTCAATTACCAGCAAGCAAAGTCCTACGGCTTTGAGCTTGGAGCTGATTATCGCAAAGATAATCTAAGCGCCTTTGTCAATTTCGCGATGCAAAGAACCCGCGCTAAAAACATTGTTTCAGCGCAGTATATTGCTCACGAAGAAGACATCGCGGCAGCAAATGGAAAGTATGTTTATGTTGATCATGACCAAGCGCTGAACTCATCTTTTGGTGTTAGTTATCTCTACAACCGCGTCACCTATGGCTTGGATGGTTTTTATGGTTCAGGCCTTCGAACTAACGAAGGCAACACCAATACCTTGCCGGCCTATATTCAAATCAATGGCAGCGTAGCGCGCGATTTTGATTTGCCTGTTATTGGCAAAACAAATTTTCGTTTTGCGATGCTAAACATTTTTGATGATGTTTATCAGCTCAGCAATGGCAGCGGAATTGGTGTGAAGGCTTCGAAATACGGGCCGCGCCGCACAGGTTATTTGATCGTCAGTAAAAACTTTTAGTCCCTCGGATTTAACAAAAACCAGGGACCTAAGTTAAAGCATTTACACGCTGTTACTTTGCGTTTTCGCGAAGGGGTCCCTGGTTGTGAATTACCCCAAACATGATTAATTTCGCACAGTATTTCAAAAAATTTTCTCAAAATTTAGGCGCCGAAAATCCGCAGCAATTATATGCAAATCTTGATGAATCTTTTCGCGGAGATCCTTTCAGGTCAAATAGCGCAAATGTATTACGTCATCACCAAGAAGATTCGGGCGATTTGCCGGAAGGCATCTCCTTCACATCTTCTTTGCTATCTTGGGGAGGTCGTTGCTTGGAAGATTCCTTCCGCCACCGAAAAAAAATTGCCACTCTAAATAGCTTAGGGCTTTTTGCTGCATTTGGTGTAAGTTTTGCGAATCCAATTGCAGGAATGGTTGTTGGCGCTTGCACTTCTTTGGTTAGCGCTGTTGCTGAAGGAATCCCAAAAAGAAATATCGCCAGCTTTGGACATTTGGAAGGACATCTGTTGAGCAAAATTTCAAATCTCACCTACACGTTGATAAAATCAGCTGCAGAAAGCGGTTTGATGAGTGAGGAAGGCATAAGCCGTTTAAGAGATTTGTCCGATTCAAGAGGTGGAAAATTTAAGAATTTCTGTGCCAGAGCTCTTTCATACATTTCTTCACCAGCGCTTTCAGCAACCCATGAAGGATTATCTTTCGCCGGAAAACTTTCTGCAATTGCCAGCGGTATTTTTGGTTCTTTCGTTCCAATTTTGCCTTTGGTGACGGTTAGAATGTCAAAATGGGCAAGTGATATGAGGCATAAAACCTCGATTAAACATTCCGATTTTTTTGAAGGAGCAGCAAGAATTTTGTTCGATGAAAAATCGTGGAGAAGGCCGGTTTCGCAAGAGGAAGAAGAAAATCTAAACGGGTTTTTAGGTAAATTAACGGCTACTTTTGCTCAAAATCTCAGAGAGTCTGATAATCACGGAAGAATTCCTGGGCAAAAAGGTTACCACCCAGTTTCGCAAAAAACTTCCGACAGGGTTACTAACCCAAAAAAAGCAACCATGCTGTCGGCGTGGATTGGGTCAAAAATCACTAAATTTTTTGTTAAAAGGCCTTGGAGAGATTTAGCTTCTGAGGAAGGACAGCAAAGGTCAGCTCGAGTAGTGCCATTTGTAGGTGTGGGTGCCGGAGATGGAGAATTTATCCCAGTGGATTTTGATCCAGTTGTGGCTAGAGCGGGTGACGCAGCTGTTGGCTTAAAAAGAGTTTCTGCAACAAATCTTACAGAGGGGGTTGCAGTTCTTAACGCGAAAGCTCGTTAGCTTGAATTTTACTCTTACAATACTCTTTGGCAAACCTGGCGTAATCATTGTCTTTTGAAGATGGCGGCCGTCCAAAATATTTTTTAAATTATGCAAATTTTCTCACAAATTCTCACCACTTTCAAACTTGGCGGAAGCATGATCTATCCACTTTCAGCGCTGTGCATTATTGCTTTGGCGCTGATTTTTGATAAGATTTTTTTCTACAAAAAATTTACCAAAATTTCGCCGCAGCTTTTTGATTTGCTTGAAGCCTACAACTTTTCTTGGGCAGCTCTGGAATCAGAGCTGACAAGAATTCGCAGCGAAAATATCTATCGCCGGTTTTTTGAAAAAATTCTGCAGAACAAAAAAAATCCAAGTTGGTTTATTGAATCGCGCGCTGCAAATGAAGCGAAATTAATTGAAAAAAAGTTAGTTTCGCATTTGTGGATTTTGGAAACCATCATCACTGCAGCGCCTCTTCTGGGGCTGCTTGGCACCATTTTTGGCATGATGAGTTCTTTTAAAATTATTGGCGAAAACGGTTTAGTAAATCCAACTGGTGTAACTGGTGGAGTTGCGGAGAGCCTGATTGCAACGGGATTCGGTTTGTTCATCGCAATTTTCTCTCTCTTCGCTTTTAACTATTTTTCACGCAAAAGCGATCAGGTACTAGATGAGCTTGAGCGGCTTGGCACAAGGCTTATTGACCATATCAAACTTGATTCAAAGTCTGATGAAAATTAAACGCACACGCAAAGCAAAAACTGGTCGCGTCGAAATTATTCCAATGATTGACGTGATGTTTTTTTTGTTGGCGACTTTCATTTTGGCTTCGCTTTCGATGCAGCGTTTAAGTGGCTTGGCGGTTGATTTAACCAAAGGTGAGGCAGCGCAAATTAACGTTGAAGACAAAATAACTTTAAGCATCACTCACGATAATTTGGTTTTTGTAAATAAAGAACAAATTGCGCCCGAGTCAGTGAAGTCAAGGCTGCAAAGTATGTTAGAGTCTGGTGATAAAAGCGTAATTGTACTTGCTGATAAACATGCTTTTCAAGGCGTGGTGATGAGTGCAATGATTGCAGCGCGCGACGCGGGAGCAAAAAATTTCTCAATCATGGCGCGCAAAGAATGAGAAATTGGTTGGTAAATTTTTCGCTAGCTTTTGCTTTTTGGTTGAGCTTTTTGCTGATTTTTTCGGCGGTGATTTTTGAAAAGTCAGAACAATTGCCAACCAGCATAAGTCTAGACGCAGCGCAGCTTGGGGAATATGTTGAAGCAAGACAAAATCTCAGTGCGACGCAAAAATTAAGCGAAAAATCAGCAGAAAAATTAGAAGAAAAAATCGTGCAAAAAAAAGAAAGTGGCGCGCCAAAACAAGTTGCGCCGCTTTTTAATCCGCTGCCACAAATTCCTGAAGAATTAAGAAAAGAAGCTTTTGAAAGTGAGGCGGTGGCGCTTTTTCATATTAGCGCCGATGGTTTGGTATCTAGGGTTGAGCTTACTAAGCCTTGTGCAAATCCGCGCTTAAATTCACTGCTTTTGAAGAGCTTGCAAAAATGGAAATTTCCATCTCAAGCGCAGGATTTTACACAAGAAATTCGCGTTGGTTTTAGAGTCGAATAATTTTTTTTCGGTAAAGCGTTGCGCTTAAAACAAACAGCAAAAGACAATAAATAACATTCCAGCCTGCCATTGAGAGCCCTAGAAAAACAAAGCTTGGCTCGTCACAACGAATTGCTTTAGTTTTTGCTAAGGCTTCGCGCAAATCATCAACATTATCGAAATTATTCAAACTTTCTGAAGTGCAACTGGTTGGACCAACAAAGATTTTTTTCTCAACACCAACATGATATGCAGCCAGGCCCGCGTTGAAGAGCAAAAGGGAGAGGCAGAAAAAAAATGTAATTTTTTGCGCTTTTTCTGACTTAAAAAAAACTAAAGAAGTGAGGCCAAAAAGAATAATAGCAAAAAATGGCTTACGCTGATGAAGGCACAGAATACAAGGCTCTAGATCAAACCCAAATTGCGCGATGTAAGCAAAAATCAGCGCCAAAACAGAATAAAAAATCAGCAAAATTATTTGCTGATTTAGAGAAATTTCAAAATTCATTTTGCCAAGATTTCAGTATTTGTGCGTTAATTGGCTAAATTTTCACCCTCACCCCAACCCCCTCCCCTCAAGGGAGAGGGAGTTTTACCGAGTTTTTATTTAAACTCTGAAGTCAAAAAAAATTCGATGTGTCTCCCTCTCCCTTGAGGGGAGAGGGTTGGGGTGAGGGTGATTATTCTTTCCATCAATCATTAGCCAAAATTTCTTTCGCTAAAATCTTACGCAGCTCGACTGCGGGCTGGTCAAAAGGGTTTATGTTTTTGGCGTAGGCAATCAAAATTGTTTCCAAAAACATCAACATCATCAAGCCGCCAAGGCTTTCTTCATTAAGTTTTTCCAATTCAAAAATACGAATTGGCAATTTTTTGCGATTCAAAACTTCGATTGTTGTTTGTTGTTCGATTGCAACAATTTCGCTGAGTTTTTTGCCGCCAAACAGCGTGGCGCAAGTTGGTAAATCTTTTACCAATAAATCTTTTTGATGATTTTTAGCGGTGATAAAAGTGAAAAATTTATCTTTTGGTCCTTCAAGATAAAGCTGCAGCTGACTGTGTTGATCCACCGTACCCATTGAGTTGATCGGGGTTGAGCCAAAACTATTTTTACCCAAAGATTCTGCCCAAAGTTGGCGATACCAATCGGTAAAATTTTTTAAATTATCAACATAAGGCATAATTACATTGCTGCCAAAGCCTTGTGAATAAAGGGCAAGCTGTGTTGCGCAGGAATTGCTGATGTCATCTTCGTGCAAGAAATTTTCTAGAATTTTTCTTGCACCCTGGCGAATTTTTTTGATGTTAAGCCCAGCGATTGCAGCAGGCAGTAGTCCCACAACGCAGAAGCAAGAATAACGCCCGCCAATTTTTTGGGGATGGTTAACAATTTTTGCGCCGATTTTTAAAGCGATTTTTGCCAGCGAATTATTTTCTGATTCGGTGACAAACAAAAATTGTTTGGCGAAATTTTTAATTTTTTCTTTCTTAACTCGGTCAAGTATTACCAAGGTTTGGCAGATGGTTTCGATTGTTTCGCCAGACTTGCTGATTACCAGAAAGTAAGTATTTTTTAGGTCAATTTTTGACAGGGATTTAGTGATTGTTTCAGGGTCAATTGATTCAAGAAATTCGAGCTTCTCTTGAAATTTTAATGCGCTGAGAGTCTTGCCACCAAGGCTTGAGCCGCCTACACCAAGGACCAAAATCTTTTTATATTTTACTGCTTCTTTGGCGAGTTTTTCAAAAACTTTCAAATCATCATCACCAAGTGCGACGTCAATTGCGGCAAGCTTCTTAGCTTTAATTTCTGCGCGTAATTTTTGTTTGGCGGAGGCGCAAATTTTTTGGAAATTTTTTAGCTCTTTTAGGCCAGAAATGTTCTTGAAGCTTTGAGAATAAAGGCTTTGCGGCATGTGAGTTTTGAAAGAAAATTGAGTTTTTTGTTTTGTTAAATTGGGAAATTTAAATCGGAAATCGAAATTTGCTTGGCGTGCTTGTAATCTTGAAAAGCTTTTCTAAGTTGCCGCGCCTCTTATTTCTTGGGGCCGGGTAGCAAAGTGGTAATGCAAGGGCCTGCAAAGCTCTCATTCGTCGGTTCGATTCCGACCCTGGCCTCCAGCCTTCGCTCTTACGAGCTACGGCCGGCAGGCCGGCCTTTGGGCTGGACTGTCAGACGGAGATCGTTAGAGCGAAGGCTGCCCTTCGAAGCTCGCAACGCGAGCGGAGTAGGGCTGGTCCAACAAGACTCTATTTCTTCCTCATTTCTTCCTCGCCTCAATCCTCGGTCCCCGCAGATAAAGCGGATCAAGATTCTCTAACACTTCCCCATTTTTAAATTTCTCTAAACCTAAAAGCCCCACCACATCGGCGCTTAAAACATCATCACCTTCGCTGCTTTCAAATTGCTGATTTTTTAAAATTTCTGCCGCTGCTTTTTTGCCTGAACCACAAAGAAAAAATGATTCTTCTGGCGCGATTGCCGCAAGCTCTGCAGCTTTTATTAGACAAGGCTCTTGCACAATTTCTGATTCTCTAAATTCCGCGCAAAAAAATTCATCGCCGCTTGCATCAAGTGCAATAAAGATATTTTTATTGCACCCGCGATACTTGAACGCCATGGCTTCAAGGCCATTAACTAAAATTAGTGGTAAGTTTGTTGCAGCTTTGATAATGCGAGCGCAGCTCAGGCCAATTCTGCTGCCAGTGAAGCTGCCAGGTCCATTGGTTGCAGCAATTAAACCAAGGTCTTGATACCAAATTTTTTGCTCGCGTAAAATTTTTTCAATTTCTGGGATGAGTAATTGTGACTGCGAATTGGAGAGGGAAACCGAAGTTAGTGCGATAATTTTATCATCATTAAGCAATGCTACAGAAAGACCTCCAGCTGTGGTGTCGAAGGCAAGAATGAGCACGTTAATTCAAAACGTTTTTGATAGTTGGAACATCAAGCGAAAAAGCGGGAATCTTGATGTCAAATGCCTGCTTTTCGTTTTCAAGACCAAGCTGAACCATACGATAAGTTCCAGTCATGATTCCTGATGGATGACGTAAATGCACGCCGCTGCTATATTGAAAGGACTTGCTTGGTGCAATGATTGGTTGTTCGCCAATCACTCCTTCGCCGCTGATTTCTTGGGTTACGCCTTGTTCGTCGATGATGCGCCAATAGCGACTGATAAGCTTTACGCTATCAGAGCTTTTATTATCGATGCGCACGTGATAGGCCCAGATGAAAATATCCCCAATCACGCTGGATTTGCTGTCGATAAATTCTGGCCAAACCGTCACTTGAATGTTGTTGGTGCTTGCCACGTAAGGTCTGGTGATTCGATCATTTTGATCGAGTAAATTATCTTCGAGAGCTTTGTTTGATTTTACGTTTTTCATTTCTTTAGTTCATGCGATCAGTTAGGTCGATCACCCGCATCAGTTCCTTGAGATCGGTAATTCCGGCAACAACTTTTTGTATACCGTCTTCCACCATTGGCACGAAGCCATTTTTTAATGCGTGATCAAGCATTTCTTTTCTGGTGGCGTTGCTAACGATGAGTTCATCGAGTTCGCGATCAAAAGGTAAAACTTCTGCAACAACGACACGACCTTTATAACCGCCGCGACATTTTTCGCAACCAACTGCTTTAAAGATTTTTTCAACATTGCTGTATTTAGGTCCAAGCAGTCTTTTTTCAAAGGCATCGAGCGGACTTTCTTTTTTGCAATGTGGACAAAGTTTTCGTGCTAAACGTTGAGCAACCACGCAAATCAACGATCCAGACATTAGGTAAGTTGGCACGCCGATATTCATCAAACGTGGAATTGCGCCAAGAGCGTCGTTAGTGTGCAGCGAAGTATAAACTTGGTGACCAGTCATCGCCGCTTGAATTGCGGTGACCGCGGTGTCTTTGTCGCGAATCTCGCCAACAAGAATCACGTCAGGGTCTTGACGTAAAATTGCTTTAATTCCCGAAGCAAAATCCATGCCGCTGTCGGATTTGATGTTAGTCTGGCGAATCAGCGGAATGTGATATTCCACTGGGTCTTCCAAGGTCATGATGTTTTTATCAATCGAGTTGATGTAGTTTAAAACCGTGTAAAGCGTAGTGGTTTTACCAGAACCAGTTGGACCAGTCAGAATGATTACGCCCTCCGGACGCTGTACAACTTTTTTCACTAGCGAAATGCTGTGTTCAGACATGCCAAGCTTATCAAGTGAAAGGATGGACTGCTTTTCGTCCAAAATACGCATGACGATATTTTCGCCGTTAATTGTTGGTTGCGTTGACACACGAAAGTCAATTTTACGGCCCAAGATTTCAGTGTTGATGTGTCCATCTTGCGGCTTTCGGCTTTCGGCAATGTTCATGCCGGCAAGAATTTTAATACGAACTGCAATTGCTGACCAATAATCTTTGTGGATGCTGCGAATCTGCACCATTTTTCCGTCAATACGATAGCGGATACGCAAAAACAAACCCTCTGGCTCAAAGTGTAAGTCGGAAGCGCTGCGGTGCACGGCGTCGCTTAGAATTGCATCAAGCAAACGCACCATCGGACTTTTATAGTCGCCGCGTAGCTGTGTTTCGTCGTTAATGTTTTTGTTATTTCCGCTCTCAATCTCTTTTAAAATCCCTTCAATCGACATCTCATAGCCATAGTACTGGTCGATTGCCTGAATGATATCGGCTTCTGGAATATAAACCGGATTGATGTGGAAATTTGGCGGGAAAAATTTACGAACTTGGTCAACAGCAACGATGTCAAAAACATCGTTCATGCCAACGTTGATAACGCCTTGCGAATATGAAACCGGGATTACTTTATTGTGCAGCGCAAACTCTTTTGGAATTTTTTTAACCAGCTTGGCATCAATGATTGCGCTTTTTATGTCGAACTTTTTAATGCCGCTTGATTCGTTTAGAATCTCTCCCAGAGCGCCTTCCGAGATAAAACCCATTTCCACCAAAAGTGCACCGACGGTCTTTGCGCCCTTGAGCCGCGTTTGTTCTTTTAGGACAATCGACAGCTGATCTTCAGAAATTACCTTTTTCTCAATTAGGCGCGCACCGATATCTGTTATATTTACTGGAGCTGGCATTTATCTGGCTTTAGTTGGAAATTAAAGATGAATTCTTTTAAGAAATTTTTTTCAAATCTTTCGAAAGCTAAGTCAATTTAATCCAAAAAATTTCTCACGACAATGTCTATCATCACCCGTTTTGCTCCATCGCCAACCGGCTATTTGCACATTGGCGGGGCACGAACTGCTTTGTTCAATTATCTTTTTGCTAAAAAAAATAACGGAAAATTTTTGCTGCGTATCGAAGACACTGATGAAAAAAGATCGACCGCAGAAGCAATCAACGCAATTTTGCAGGGCCTTGATTGGCTTGGCTTGAAGCATGATGACAATTTTGTTTTGCAGTCAAAAAATCTTGCGCGTCACAGGGAAGTTGCACAAAAATTGCTCGAAAAAAATCAGGCTTATTTGTGCTACACTTCCGCCGAAGAACTTGCCGAAATGCGCGAGATGGCTGAGAAAAAAAATCAGGTTTTTCGTTTTAAAAGTCCGTGGCGCGACAAAATAAATTCGCAAAGTTCATCGGTAAAACCGGTGGTTCGAATTAAAGCGCCGCTTGAGGGCGAAACGGTAATTAACGATTTGGTGCAAGGTGAGGTGAGGGTAAAAAATTCTGAACTTGATGATTTGGTGATGTTGCGCTCTGATGGCTCTCCAACTTACATGCTGGCGGTTGTAGTTGATGATCATGATATGGAAATTACGCACATAATTCGTGGTGACGACCACTTAAACAACGCCTTCCGCCAAAAAGTAATTTTCGATGCAATGTCGTGGAACGTGCCAAAATTCGCACATATTCCGCTGATTCACGGATCTGACGGCGCAAAAATGTCGAAGCGTCACGGCGCAACTTCGGTAATTGATTACAAGCAAGCGGGCTATCTGCCAGAAGCAATGCGCAATTATTTGCTGCGCCTTGGTTGGTCACATGGCGATGCCGAAATTATTTCTGATGCACAAGCGCGTGAGTGGTTTTCTTTAGAAAAAGTTGGTCGCTCGCCGTCGCGTTTTGATTTTATGAAACTTGCTTTCGTCAATAAAAATTACATCAAAGAAAAACCAGAGGACCAGCTGTTAGCGCTACTTTATGAGCGAAACGAAAGTTGGAAAAACTTGCAAGATGTTGAAAGAAGTCGTCTAAAACTGGCGCTAAAATTTGTCAAAGAACGCGCGGAGTTACTTGGTGATTTGGAAAAAAATCTGGCGATTTATTTGGATAACGCCGCGGCAAATTTTGATGAAGTTGAGCAAAAAGACGTCGCTGAAAAAAAATTTCTGCTTAGCGATTTATCCTTGCAGATGTCTGCTTTAGAAGATTGGAGTCACGATGGAATTAAAAACTTTTTCAACGAATTTGCTGCTACAAAAAATCTAAAAATTAAAGATTTTGGACCAGCACTTCGTCTGGTTTTGACATTCTCCAAATCTTCTGCTGGCGGAATTTTTGATGTAGTGGAGATTCTTGGAAAAGCCGAGGTTCTAAGACGAATTGAGTCGGCAATAAATTAAAAAATATAGTCATGCTTCGACAGTTTCGGCATGACTAACTCAGGAGATTTATGAAAAAATTTTTAGCCGCCGCATTTTTACTGTTCTCGCAATCAGCTTTCAGTCAGGAATGGCCTTACAACACACCGCCAGCTGGTGGATCATCAAATAATGGAGCGGGTAATGTTAGCTCGATTACTACCAATCCGTGGTCAAAACTTTATCTAAATCAAAACTTTATCTAAAAAGTTATTTCACCTTTGAATATAGCGCTCCGGTGATTACAGGCGGCGGGCCGAATGTAGATTTCAAAACTTCGCACGATATTTTCAGCCAGCTGCGCGACATTGAAAACATTGCTTTGGGTCAACATTTCCGCATTCACGATTATCTTGGTTTGCAGTGGAATTGGGCACAAACTGAGCTTGATAACATAGCCTTTCAAGATGCCGGACCACTGGCTCGACGCGCTATTTTTAAAATGGATCACGTGAATTTTTCGGCGTTATTTTTTATGCCAGTTGAAAAAAATCTCTTCGAGCTTTTTGCTGAAATTGGCGCTGCAGATGTGAGAAGCCGCACAAGCTATGTTAAGTCAAATGGTTCATTAATCGCCCAAAAAAACCATGAAACAACAGGGATTTACGGGCTTGGATTTCAAATTAAGCATTTTAAAAACTCTGATGATGCGATTCGCTTCTCCTTTCAAAAATATAGTGGGAAGCTTGCTGGACTTGATTCGCACTATTCGACAGTTCGCTTTGGATATCTAAAAAGATTCTAAAAATTCTGCATTTTCTTTGGAAAGCCTTCCGAAAATTTAAATTTTTTGCGCTATGCCAAAAAACTTTTTATTCACTTCGGAATCAGTTTCCGAAGGTCATCCTGACAAAATCTGCGACCAAATTTCTGACAGTTTAGTTGACGCCTATCTTGCCAAAGACCCTTACTCGCGCTTAGCAATTGAAACTTTTGCAACCACTAACCGTGTTGTGATTGGTGGCGAAATTCGTGCGCCAGAAATTTCAAAAGTGGAAGTTGAAAATATCATCCGAAATACCGTCAAAGAAATTGGCTATGAGCAAGACGGCTTTCACTGGAAAAATCTTGAAATCACTAACTTGATCCATGGTCAATCTGCTGACATTGCAGTTGGTGTTGATGCAGTTGGTTCTAAAGATGAAGGCGCGGGAGACCAAGGAATTATGTTTGGCTATGCCTGCAACGAAACCGAAGTTTTAATGCCGGCAGCAATTTATTATGCGCACAGAATTTTACACAACATCATGGACGCAACCAGGTCTGGTGCACTTCGCGACATTGGCCCTGATGCAAAAAGCCAAGTGACTTTGCATTATGTTGATGGCGTTCCAACTCACGCTGAAACTGTTTTGGTGTCGATCCAACACAAAGAAGGCATGACGCAACAACAGGTTCGCGATGCAATCAGGCCTTATGTTGAGAAGTCATTGCCAAATGGCTGGATGTGCAAAGAAGAAAAATTCTTAGTTAATCCAACTGGAAAATTTGTGATTGGCGGACCTGATGGTGACGCTGGTTTAACTGGTCGTAAAATCATCGTTGATACTTACGGCGGTGCAGCTCCACACGGCGGCGGTGCTTTCTCTGGAAAAGATCCAACAAAAGTTGATCGTTCTGCTGCATACATGGCGCGCTATTTGGCGAAAAACGTTGTGGCGGCTGGTTTGGCTAAGCGTTGCACAATTCAAATTTCTTACGCAATTGGCGTTTCAAAACCGCTTTCACTTTACGTAGATAGTCACGGAACCGGAATTGTTCATGGCGAAGAATTGGTAAAAATTATCGACAATCTTGTTGACCTCAGCCCACGCGGAATTCGTACGCATTTGCAACTAAATCGTCCAATTTACAAACGCACTGCAACCTACGGCCACTTTGGTCGCAACCCCGAGGCTGACGGCGGATTTTCTTGGGAAAAAACTGATTTGGCTGAGAAGCTGAAGAAGTTGGTTTAGCTCGGGTTAAACCTCCTTTTTCAAAGGAGGTTTAATGAACAACAATATGAACCTAATTTTAATCGCAATTGGCGGGGCCCTTGGCTCAATTGCCCGCTACTTATCATCGGAAATGATGATAAAAATTGCGGCGAAATCACAATTTTTTCCTGCTTCATTTCCACTTGGAACTTTTTTTGTAAATATCTTTGGATCTGCTCTGGCAGGGGTTTGCTACTTTTTCGTCATCAAAAATTTTTCTAATTTCGATTTGCGTTTGAAGAATTTTTTATTCGCCGGATTTCTTGGTGGCTTCACAACTTTCTCTGCTTTTTCTCTCGATTTTTTTCGTCTCATTGAAGCTGCGCAAATCCAACAAGCCTTGATTTATGCGCTTTCATCAGTGCTTCTGTCAATCTTGGCCGTATTTTTTGGCTTCTATTTCTGTAAGCTTATTTTCATTTAAGATGCCACGCGTCACCGCCAACTCTGCTTTTGTTGATCTTCGGCTCGATAAATTTCTCTGTAAAAAATTCGATATTTCTTTTGGCGTTGCGCAAAAATTAGTTCGCGAAAAAAAGGTAAAAGTTAATGAAGCGCGCGTTGACGCAGCCTACAAAATGCAGGATGGAGACCAAGTTGAAATTTTTTCTACTCTAAAAGATCGCTTTGAAAAGCCTGAGAAAAAAAATAAAGTCTCCGACGAAAAAAGAAGAAAATTTTCGACTTGGACCATTTTCGAAGATGAAAATATACTCGCCATCAACAAGCCATCAGGGCTTGCTGTACAAGGCGGCAGCGGCATTGAGATTTCAGTTGACGATTTTATTTCGCCAAAAAATTACCAGCTTGTTCATCGTCTCGACAAAGACACTTCCGGAATCTTGCTTATCGCTAAAAATGATAAAACGGCCGAACTTTTAACCGATGCCTTCAAAAACAAAACCATCTCCAAGACTTATCTGGCGCTGGTTGCAGGCAATTTAAAAAAACCATTCGGCACAATTAACATTCCGCTGCGCAAAAAACTTTTGGGAAAAAACGAAAAAGTTTTGCCAGATTTTGAACAAGGAAAAGAAGCAATCACCAACTTCAAGTTGCTGAAAAATTTCGACGATTTCGCTTTGGTTGAACTATCACCAATTACCGGCAGAACGCATCAATTGCGTGTGCATTGCAAAGAGCTGGGCCATGCGGTGATCAATGATGTGAAATATGGTGGTCGTGCGGTTTTGCGCAAAAATTTGAGTAAGCGTTTATGTCTTCACGCCCACAAAATAGAGCTTTCAGACTATTTTGGAAAAAAACTAAAAATTGAAACTGAGCTGCCCGATTTTTTAGCGGCAGATTTTTTTGAGTAATTTAGCTGCTTCTTCTTTTGTGCGCTGCGCTGCTGCAAATCCAAGCGCAATTGCCGCTTCTAAGTCAATTTTGCAACTTGAAGTAGTTTCAAAAATCTCGCTGCCGTCATAATCCAAAATCATCGTTTTTAACACAACTTCATCATTTTTGATTTCGGCATAAACCGAGACGGGAGTAGAGCAAGAAGCGCCAAGTTCGCGTAAAAAAGCGCGTTCACATTTTAGGGCAATTTGCGTCTCAAGATGATTAATTTTTTGTAACAGCGAAAAAATTTCTTGGTTCGATTTTTTGATTTGGATAGCTAGTGCGCCCTGTCCTCCAGCGGGCAGCATGATGTTTTCATCGATGATTTTTCCCTCTTCATAACCTTTTGGACAGACAACTTTTCCGTTTCTTGAAAGGCGCTGCAAACCGCATAAAGCAAGAATCGTTGCATCAACTTCACCAGCCTCAACTTTGCGCAGCCTAGTGTCGACGTTGCCGCGGAAATTTACGATTTTTAGGTCGGGGCGTAAACGCAGCAAAATAGCTTTACGGCGCGCCGACGAAGTGCCAACTAAAGCGCCTTGCGGCAGTTCTTCAATTGAGGTAAATTTTTTGGAAATAAAACAGTCATTGACCGAAAGCCTTTTGCTGAAAGCGGCAAGCGTTGTTTCTTCGTGAAGTTGTGGCGGAACGTCTTTTGCCGAGTGAATGGCGATGTCGATTTTGTTGCGAATTAACGCTTCCTCAAGTTCCTTAATGAATAAACCTTTGCCGCCAATATCGGCAAGGTTGCGATCTTGAATTTTATCACCGGAAGTGGTGATTGGCACGATTTCGATTTGGTTTGGGTCAATATGCAACGAAAGCAGAGAGTTGATTTCTGCGACTTGTGCGAGGGCTAATTTACTGGTTCTGCTGCCAATTCTGATTTTGGGGGCTTGAGACGACATCTTTTAACCAGTTATTCTTTAACTGAATTCTTTGCGAAATTTGGGTAAGTAAGGCGGGCAGGCGCAAACGTCTTTTGCCTAACGAGTTAGAGCAAGGCCCAAAAATCTGCAGAAGAACTAGCCTTGGCGAGCTTTGAAGCGAGGGTTTACTTTATTGATGACGTAAAGACGGCCTTTTCTGCGCACTACTTTGCAGTTTTTGTCTCTTTTTTTAGCGGCTTTAAGTGAGTTAAAAATTTTCATCTGATCCTAAAAGTTTGAATTATCCAAAGCTGAATTTGCACCCGGAAAACAAAGGCGGCGCGTTGTATTGGCGAAAAAACAAATGTCAACTGGCCTTGCTATCTTCCGCCGCCTCTTTCTAAAGATTGAGTGGTTTGCGGAATTTGGTTGTGGGATGGAATTTTTTTATAAGCGTCAGAAAGTCCATTCCCTTTGCTGCAAAACAGCGGAACGAAAGGTACAGAATCGATAAGATGAACTGTAAATACTAGCGCGAAAGGTGATTGGCGAGTTCCAGAGAAAAAAGATTGAGATAAAAAATTAGCAAATAGATCTGCCGCTGGTTGTGGCGCAGGTCTTGGGGTTGCAAAACGCAGGCCGTGACCAAATTCTGGATGAAAGTGAGCCTGTGGCCGATGTTGGCTAAAATGGCTAGGGAAAGTTGCGGTACGAACCGCTGGACGTTGATTAAATCCAAAAGAAAAAATTTGGCAAAGGTCTCTTAAAATATCAGCAAGTGGGTCGTCGAAGAAAGAGGTTCTTTGGCTAAAGCTGTGCACCATTGAAGGGCGGGTAGCGCCAGAATGTCTCGTTTGCGCGTGAGAGAAATCAGTTGGAGCGCTTGCTGTTCTAGGTGAAGGAGTAGTTGTCGCCGCTTTTTGCTTTCTAGTTCCATCGAAGCGACCGTCGAGTTCCTCTTTTAGTGCGGCTAGATTTGTGAAAACTCCTTGAGCCGTCACTTGGTCGTTAGGATTTTTATCTGGATGGGCTGTTATCAAAGCTTTTCGATGAGCAAGTCTTACATCATCTTTTGTGGCGCTTTCGGGAAGTCCAAGAATATCTTTTAACTCTGCATCGCTTAGAGCGCTAAGCGTTTTTTCTGTTTTACTACCAGCATCGCTGCCTTTGATTCTGTATTTTTCAAATTTTTGACAGAGTTCAGCTAGTTTCATAATTCTTAATTTTTTGGTTAACGATCGACTTCGCCAAATACGATGTCTTGCGTTGAGATCACCGTAACAACGTCAGCAAGCATATGGCCTTTCGCCATAAATTCCAAACCTTGCAAATGCGCAAAACCTGGCGCACGAACGCGGCAGCGGTGCGGTTTGTTTGAGCCATCCGAAATTACGTAAACACCAAATTCACCTTTTGGTGCTTCCACGCAGCCATAAGCCTCGCCGGCTGGCACGTGATAGCCTTCGGTGTAAAGTTTGAAGTGGTTGATCAGCGATTCCATGTCGCCCTTCATGTCGCCTCTTTTTGGTGGGGCAATTTTTGGATCATCGACGCAGATTTCGCCTTCCGGCATTTTTTCCAAACATTGTTTGATCATCTTCAGCGACTGACGCATTTCCTCAACGCGGATGAGATAGCGGTCATAAGAATCGCCGTTTTTTCCAACTGGAATATCGAACTCAAGTTGGTCATAAATTTCGTAAGGCTGGCTTTTGCGTAGGTCCCAAGCAATTCCCGAGCCGCGAATCATTGGTCCAGAAAACCCCCAATCCAAAGCCTCTTGCTTTGACACCACGCCGATTTCAACCATACGCTGCTTGAAGATTCGGTTGTCGGTAAGCAGCCCTTCCAAGTCGTCGATGTATTTTTCGTGCTGCTTGGTGAATTTCATGATCTCGTCTTCAAGACCGTCTGGCAAGTCTTGGTGAACTCCGCCTGGGCGAATGTAAGCGGCGTGCATGCGCGATCCCGAAACTTTTTCATAAAATCCCATCATTTTTTCGCGCTCTTCAAACATCCACAAAAGTGGCGTCATTGCCCCAACGTCAAGGGCCTGGGTTGTGACTGCCATGATGTGATTAAGCAGGCGTGTAATTTCAGAAAAGAGCACACGAATATAGCTGGCACGCAGCGGAATTTTGCAGCCCAAAAGTTTTTCAACAGCAAGGGCGTAAGCATGCTCCTGACACATTGGCGACACATAGTCTAGGCGGTCAAAATATGGAACAGCTTGCAGATAAGTTTTGTGTTCGATGAGTTTCTCAGTGCCACGATGCAGCAAGCCAATATGAGGGTCGGCGCGAGTGACAACTTCGCCATCCATTTCCAAAACCAGACGTAACACACCGTGCGCTGCCGGGTGCTGTGGTCCAAAATTGATGGTCATTCGTTTATTTTCGTGAGTCGATTCAGTCATTTTTCAATTGGGAAATCTAGAGGTAAGGGCTGTTGCGGAAATTTTTTAAAAAGCCGCTAAAGAAAAAACAAATTAAAATCACATCGCCATCTCTTCATCATTGAAATCTAACACCGTCATCCTTGAAGCCGAAAGGCTTCGAGGATCTAGTTTTGTTTAGCGTTGAGCAAAAGAGATCCTCGAATTGCTATGCAATTCAAGGATGACGAGGTTGTAAAGGATGACGAGGTTGTAAAGGATGACGAGGTGGTAGAAGATGGCGGTGTTAGAGGATTTGAGTGAGTTGCAAATTCTTATCAATTTTCGCTTCCGAACCAAGCACGAGCGGAAGCATGTCTTTGCTATGTCCAAGGCACTTAGTTTTTTCCACAAAAAGTGGAATTGATAATTTTTTTTCAGCTAAATTTTTAGCAAATTTCTCGATGGCAATCTCAACATTTTTTGCTTTCGGAGTGCCGTGCAAATTGGCCTGCAAAAAATTTCCAAGTAAAATTGCCGCAGGAATTTTTTTTGTTTCACCAATGATTGTCAGCAATTGACTAAAATAGCGATCAAGCCGCTCGCCTGTTTCTCCTTCGTCTTCGAGGAATAAAATTTTTCCCTGCCAGTTGAGATTATTTTTTGTGCCAAAATGTCCGCAAAGAACGCTTAAACATCCTCCAACAATTGGCGCCACAACCGCCGATTTCTTAGCTGAAAGCGCCGTTAGCTGATATTTTAATTCAGAATTTTTTCCAAAAATTAAATCCAAAATTCCTTTTTCGGCTTTTTTTGAAACCGTGTTTGAGGCAAGCTGGATCAGCATCGGTGCACTCACAATTTGCCAATTCCATTTCTCAATCAACAGCTTGTTTAGCGAAGTTATGTCGGAGAATCCGATAAGAATTTTTTTAGTTTTTGGTTTGGGAAGTTTTTCTAGAAACTGCAGAATTTCCGCGCTGCCGTAGCCTCCGCGCGTGCACCAAATTATTTTTGAGTCTTTGCTTTCAACTGATTTTTTAAATTGTTCGAAGCGTTTTTTTGGCGCGATTCCTGCAAATTCGCTGCTTGCTGATTTATTCATCGCAGTTTCATCGTGCAAAAAAATTCGTGATTTTAGGCCAATTTTTTTGACGTAATTTTCAATTTCTAAAATCTCTGCCAAACTGCACGCCGTACCAGGCGAGACGATATCGATGATGTCATTTTTTTTAATCATTTTATACGAAAAAGAATTTTACATTTAGAGGATTGAATCTGTAGCTTCCTTGCAAGATTCAATCTCTAAAATTTTTAAGAAAATGTCTAAAGATCGCGTCATAATTTTTGACACAACTTTGCGCGACGGTGAACAAGCGCCTGGTGCGACAATGAATTTGGAAGAAAAATTATTGATCGCAAAAACGCTAGAAAAAATGCGCGTCGATGTCATTGAAGCTGGCTTTCCTGCTGCTTCCAATGGTGATTTTGAAGCTGTGCAACAAATTGCAAAAACCATAAAAAATTCGGTAATTTGCGGACTTGCGCGCGCCAAAAAATCTGATATTGAGCGAACAGCTGAAGCCGTTAAACCAGCGGCGATGGGACGTATTCACACTTTCCTTGCCACCTCGCCAATTCACATGGAATTTAAGCTAAAAATGTCGGAAGAACAAGTTTTGGCGGCGATCAAAGAAAGCGTCTTACTTGCTAGAAATCTTTGCGCGCAAGTCGATTGGTCGCCAGAAGATGCAACGCGTTCAAAACGTGATTTTTTGTTTAAAGCAATTGAGACGGCGATTTCTGCCGGAGCCAATACTATCAACATTCCAGACACTGTTGGTTATACAACTCCCGATGAGTATTTCGAATTAATCTCGGCGATTCGAAACAATGTTTCAAACATCGACAAAGCAGTGATTTCAACGCATTGTCACAATGATTTGGGTTTGGCGGTTGCAAATTCTTTGGCGGCGATGCGCGCTGGGGCAAGGCAAATTGAATGCACAATCAACGGAATTGGTGAGCGCGCAGGTAATGCGGCTTTGGAAGAGATTGTCATGGCAATAAAAACGCGCAGCGATTTTTATCAAATTGAGAGCGGAGTTGATGCAAAAATGATCTCACGCATTTCAAAATTGGTTTCAAATATCACCGGCTTCGCAGTGCAGCGCAACAAAGCAATTGTAGGCGCCAATGCCTTTGCGCATGAAAGTGGAATTCATCAAGACGGCATGTTAAAAAACCGCTCGACCTACGAAATTATGACGCCGCAATCGGTTGGTTTAGAAAAAACTTCGTTGGTTTTGGGTAAACTTTCTGGACGTGCTGCCTTCAAAGATCGCCTTAAAGAAATTGGCTATGAATTGTCTGAAGAAACGCTGCTTGAGGCCTTCAAAAAGTTCAAAGATTTGGCTGACAAAAAGAAAGAAATCGTCGACGAAGATTTGATTACTTTAATTGACGATTCGCTGATTCATGAAAAATCTCGCTACAGTTTAATTGATTTGGACGTACGCTCTGGAGCCAGCACTGGCGCGGATGCGCGCGTCAAAATAAAAATTGACAACGAGGAGTTGGTTTCTAATTTTTCGTCGAAAGATGGTGCGGTTGATGCAATTTTTTCTGCTATCAACAAATTGATTCCCCACGAGGCAACTCTTGATTTATACCAGGTAAATGCGGTTACGGAAGGAATTGATGCGCAAGCAACTGTCGTTGTTCGCCTAAAAAGAAATAACCGAATTTTTTCTGCCAATGGCTCGAGCAGTGATGTGCTTCAAGCCTCGGCAATTGCCTACATCAACTGTTTAGACAAACTCAAACACGCTTAAAAATGTTCTCAAGATTTTCAATTTCCTCGAAAGATATCGCCATCGACCTTGGCACCGCCAATACCCTTGTTTACGTGCGCGGGCAGGGTGTAGTGCTTAATGAGCCTTCCGTTGTTGCAGTGCTTAATGAAAATGGAAAAATGATTCCATGTGCTTTCGGTAATACTGCAAAAATGATGTTAGGTCGAACTCCAGCAAAGATTGATGCAATTCGCCCACTTAAAGATGGCGTAATTGCTGATTTCCGCGTTGCTGCAGAAATGATTAAGCACTTCATTCGCGAAGTTAACCAAACCAAGAGCTGGTTGGGCCCACTCATCATCATCTGCGTTCCATCTGGCTCAACTCCAGTTGAAAGACGCGCAATTCAAGACGCCGCTGAAGGCGCTGGTGCCAACGAAGTTTACTTAATTGAAGAACCAATGGCGGCAGCAATTGGCGCAAATCTTCCGGTCACCGAACCAACAGGCTCAATGATTGTTGATATTGGCGGTGGTACAACTGAAGTGGGCGTTCTTTCGCTTGGTGGTATCGTTTACTCAAGATCTGTGCGGGTTGGCGGTGATAAAATGGATGAAGCAATCATCTCTTACATTCGTCGTTATCACAATTTATTGATTGGTGAATCAACTGCAGAGCGCATCAAAAAAACCATTGGCGCAGCTTGTGCACCAGAAGAAGGTGATGGTGCTACTATTGAAGTTAAAGGTCGTGATCTTTCAAACGGCATTCCAAAAGAAATGACTCTAACCGAAAGACAAATTGCTGAAAGCTTGGCTGAGCCAGTTGAGCAAATTGTTGATGCAATCAAAGTTGCTCTTGAATGCACGCCACCAGAGCTTTCATCAGATATCGTTGAGCGCGGAATCGTGCTTTCTGGCGGTGGGGCTTTGTTGAAAAATCTTGATTACGTTGTGCGTCAGGCAACTGGTTTGCCGGTTTTTGTTGCGGAAGATCCTTTGCTTTGCGTGGTTAATGGCTGCGGTAAAGTTTTAGAAAATACTAAAATGTTTCGTGCAACTCTCTTTAGACAAGATTGATGCAGCATCATCTTAACTTTACCCAGAGTCGCGCCAATCACAGCTTAAAGCACAGTTTCGATTTAGTTTTTGAAAAAATTGAAACCGTGCTTTTTAGTTTTTTATGTGTGGTTTTTTTGTTGGCGTCTCGCGCCGGCAGCGATTTCACCAAAAGTGTTTCTTTTGGAATTGTGGGAATTTCTGCCCCATTTGCCAAACTCGTTGCCTTTCCTTTTAACACCGCGATTAGCATTTTTACTGACTTTGGCGAATTAATTGATGCCAAGCGTGAAAATAAAATTTTGAAGGAAGAGCTCACGTCGCTGCGTAGCTTTTACGTCAAATCGCTCGACATTCATCAAAAAAACAAAGAGCTGCAAAACATCCTCAATTACGTCACCTCTAAATCGACTAATTTTAAAGTTGCGCGCATCATCGGCCGTTCGCACCAAACTTTTAATCAAGATATTTTTATTGATGGCGGCGCGTCGCGTCAAATCAAAGAAGGCAGCATAGTCACTGGAAATCGTGGTGTGCTTGGTCGTGTGGTTGAGGTCGGCGAAAATAAATCGCGTTTGATGATGATTAATGATTCTGCATCGCGCATTCCAGTTATCACCTCTAAGGCCAGAGCGCGCGGCATCATTGCTGGCAGCAATGGCAGCTTGATGGAGATTTTATACCTTTCAAAAAATCACATGATTGAAGTTGGTGATTGGGTTTTCACCTCTGGTGATGGCGATACTTTGCCATCTGGTTTGTTGGTTGGCGTAGTAAAAAAAGTGACACCGAATTATGTTGGAGTTGCGATGGTGGAAGATGTTAACAACGCCGATATGGTGACAATTATCGATTACTAGCTCTGTGGCAGGGCCAAAAACAGCCGCTTAGGTCGTTTTCTCCATCTCTCTCATCATAAATGGTGTTTGTGAAATTGTGAAAAGCAGCGAAAGCGGCATCATGCCAAAGACTTTAAACTGTACCCAAAAATCGGTTGAAAAATTGCGCCAGATGACTTCATTAAGCAGCGCCAAAAATATAAAGAAAATTGCCCAACGCTTTGAGAGAGTAAGCCAAGCGCGATTACTCATTTTTACTTTCTCGCCAAAAAGATAAGAGATAAGGGGTTTTTTACTAAAAAATCCGTAAAGCAAAATTGCCGCAAGTAGCAAGTTGATGATGGTTGGTTTGATTTTGATGAAGATCTCATTTTCAAGAATGATGGTGAGGCTGCCAAATATGCCAAGAATCGCCGCAGAGAAAAGTGCAACAGCAGGAATTTTTTTGGTAAAAATGTAAGAAATCGACAGGCAGAAAAAAGTTGTAATGAGCATCAAAATTGTTGCTGCAACTAGTGGCCTAGGGCTTTCAGAAAGTTTGTAAGTTGCAAAAAAAACGGCCAGTGGCAGAAAATCGCACAAAAATTTTATCGCAGAATCGTCAGATTTTTTGGTCATTTGCAGGAAGAGTTTTTGTTGTTTGGAAGAGCGTCAAAATTTTCAAGCGTCACTTCAAAAATCATGCGCCCTCCGCTTTGTTCGATCTGAGATTTTAACATTGGATCAGTGATATTGGGATTTTGTGTGACGGTAATAACCCTTGTCCCACCTCGTTTCATGCCGATAATGTTTCTTTCAAGCAGCAGATTTTGTTGCGTCCCAATTGAAATTGGCTGACTTGGTTGTTTGGCTAATTCTTGATTTTGCGAATTGAAGATTTTGTAAGAAATTAAGGCGTAATCGCCGCAAGAAATTGCCTCTCCTTCGCCTGTTTTAATGTCTTTATAATCGGATGCGGCATCTTGAAATTTTTTACTTCTTAGCTTTTCCATTTCTTTAGCTTGCTCGTTCGCAGTGCTGATGCCGCCAGCAATAAATTGTGCTTTTTTTGTCACTTCGCCAAGACCTTCTTTGATATTTTTTGGCGATAAACGGTTGCCCAGCGATTCAGGGTTTTCTTTGTTGTAGAAGAGCGCGAAGTAAAGAATGGCAGCGATTCCAACAGTTTTTACAATTGGGTTGCGCAAAATTTCCATGATGTTCATGCGTCTTTTAAAAAAGATGTTAAGTCTATGGCGCCTTGGCGCAGAACGGTTGCAGTCTCGTTGTCAATTTTAACGACAGTTGAAGCAACTCCTGTTTTTGTTTTTCCACCATCAATGAGCAGGTCAATTTCTGAATTTTGGAAATAATTTTTAATCATTTCAGCATCAACGGCCGCAGGCTCTCCGCTTAAATTTGCGCTGGTGACAGCAAGATTTCTGTCAAAATTTTCCAATAATTTTTCAACAAAATCATGACGCACAATACGAAAGCCTAAAAAATTATCAGAATTTTGATTGAGGTTTGAAGCAAGGCAGGACAAGCCTTGCGGCAGAGTTTTTAAGACAAGAGTCAAACTTCCTGGCAAAAATTTCTCCGCAATTTTTTGCGCCAAATCGCCGAAGAAAAAAATCTTTTTTGCCGCCGTTAAATTTTTAACAAAAATCGCAATTGGTTTTTTTGCTTCACGATTTTTGATTTCATACAAACGCTGTATGGCCTTGAAATTGCTGGCATCAACACCAACTCCATAAACCGTATCAGTTGCAAAAGAAATTACTTTTCCTTCGCGCAAAAATTTGCAAGCTAGCTCAATTGCGCTTGGATCGTTTTGGTTAATTACTAGCATAAAGCATTGATTTTATTGGCTCGAAAGACTTTCGATGATGAAGACAAATACCAAATTTTTGAATTTGTTCAACGTGAAATTTTGTTGGATAACCTGCGTGTTTATTGAAACCAAATTGCGGAAAATTTTTATGAATTTTGTTCATAATTTCATCGCGCGTTTCTTTTGCCAAGATAGATGCAGCAGCAATAGACAGGCTTTTCTGATCTCCTTTAATTATTGGTAAAATTTGTAAATTTTCTTGTGCAAATGGTGCAAAATTTCCATCAACTAAAATTACTTTAGGCGTAATTTTATATTTTTTTTGCAGATCTTCAAAAGCAAGCCGCATAGCCATTTTGGTGGCTTGGAGGATGTTTATTTCATCAATAATTTTTTCGTCAACGACGCCAATTCCAAACATCGATTTTTCCTTGAGTTTGGCAAAAATTTCTTTGCGCAAATTTTTTGATAATTTTTTTGAATCGTCAATTTCTTCAGGAAAATCACTTTGATCTAAAATGGCGCAAGCAGCTACTACTGGACCTGCAAGCGGTCCACGACCAGCTTCATCAATTCCACAAATTATTAAATTTTGGTAAGTTTTTTCGAGTGAAAAATCCGGCATTTTTTGCTTGCCAATATCGCTTTCTTAGAAAAAGTTGAGTAACGAAATTTCTACCATCTTTTTAAAAGACTCCTTTCAAATTTAACTAAAAATCTCATGCCGTTCCACAGAAAAAAAGTGCCGCTTAAGTCTTCTGTGCTTAAGCCAACCATCCTTACAATCGCAATCCTTCTTGCAGTTTCTGGCGCCTACACTTTCGGCAAAATGAATTCCACTTCTGATGAAAAAGATTCAGCAAGTGCTGAGCCAAAAGAACTGGAAGTTAAGTCAAGTGGCCTTGATGCAGACGAAGATGTTTCTGACGTTGGTGATGTTGAGGAAGTAATCGCCAAATGGATTGCTGCCAATCCAAAAGCCATCATCGAGTCTGTAAATAACATGCAGAAAGAAGAGATGGAAAAAAGAACGAAAGATGCGCAAAAAAATATCAGTGCAAAAAAATCCGAACTTTTTAACGACAAAAATTCTCCACAATTTGCGCCATCTGGCTATGATGTGACTATCGTAGAGTTCTTCGATTATTCTTGCGGCTATTGCAAAAAAGCCCAAGCAACAATTGAGCAGCTTTTGAATTCTGACAAAAAAGTTCGCCTCATCTTCAGAGAATTCCCAATTTTTGGCCAAACTTCTATTGAAGCTTCATCAGTTGCTTTGGCGGTACATTTGGTTGAGCCAGGCTCTTACAAAAAGTTCCACGACGCCATGATGAAATCTAACGAGAAAGGCAAAGAAGGCGCCCTGAAAGTTGTTAAATCGGTTGGAATCAATGTTTCTAAGGTTGAAGAAGCTTTGGTAAAACAAAAAGACAAAATCGCTTCAATCATCCAAGAAAACCAAAAACTTGGTTCTGAAATTGGCGTTAATGGCACTCCTGGCTTCGTTATCGGCGAAGAGCTGATTCCAGGCGCAGTAGAACTTTCTGATTTCAAGCAAAAAATTGCGGCAATCAGAAAAAAGTAATTTTTTAAAACAAGCTCGGCGCCTTTATTCTTAAAAGTCGCCGAGCTTTTTATTTTGATGTGGAACTCTCCTCTCTTTCTTCCAAGCAACAAGAAGTCATAAGCGCATTTGAAGATGGTAAAAGCCTTTTGGTGACAGGTGGCGCGGGCAGCGGCAAATCTTATCTCTTAAATTTTCTCAAAAGAAATTACGCAAATTCTGGCCTAGAAATTACCGCCAGCACCGGCGTTGCAGCCGTTAACATTGGCGGCGCCACTATTCACTCTTGGGCGGGAATTGGTTTGGCAAATTTGCCAATTGAGGAAATTGTCAAAAATATTTTCAGCAAAAAATTCAGCAAAATTCGCCGGCGCATCAAGCAAGCGCGGGCTTTGGCAATTGATGAAATTTCAATGATTTCTGCGGAAATTTTTGAGATTTTGGATTTAGTTTTGCGTGGTGTGAGGGAAAATAATAAACCCTTCGGCGGCCTGCAAATCATGCTTTTTGGTGATTTCTTGCAACTTCCTCCCGTCGCAAAATCAGGGCAATTTAGTTTTTGTTTTAACTCGCCAAGTTGGCGCGCCTTAGATTTAAAGGTTTTCGACCTGCAAGAAACCTTCCGCCAAACTGATCAAAAATTCATAAAAATTCTGAATAATTTACGTTTCGGTTATTTAGATAAAAGTGACCGCGAAGCTCTGGAATCAAGGGTTAGAGCCGAAGATAAAAACTCAGTAATTAAGCCAACAGTTTTGACGACGCATAATTTCAAGGTCGAAAAAATTAATGAAGTTGAGCTTAAAAAAATCCCGCGCAGTGAAGTTGTTTTTGAGGCGAAATATTTTGGCGATGAGATGAAAATTGAGTTTCTCAAAAAAAATTGCTTAGCCTCTCAAGCCTTGAGGTTAAAGGTTGGATCGCAGGTGATGATGATAAAAAACACCTACCAAAAAGAAGGAATTATCAATGGTTCGCTTGGCGTTGTTCGCGAATTTTCACCGAAAAAAAATTATCCAATTGTTGAATTTGCTAATGGCAAAATTTTAACCATAACTTCTGAAGAATGGCTGCTAGAGCGCTTTGACGAAGAAAAAAAAGCACTTGTCGTTGATGCTGGTCTCAATCAAGTGCCGCTGATTTTAGCGTGGGCGATGACAATTCACAAAGCGCAGGGGCTTACTTTGGACAAAATTTCTTGCGACTTGTCTGACGTTTTTAGTCCTGGCCAAGCCTACGTTGCTTTGTCGCGTGCACGCTCTTTGGAGGGAGTTTTTATCGAATCAATCAACTTTGATCGAATCACTTGCCACCAAGATGCTGCGCGCTTCTATGAGGGTTTGAAATGAAATTTATTCACCGACTTTCAAGTGATGGTCAGGGAATTTTTTATGCGATTTGCTCGTGTTTTTTTGCTTCAATTTTGATTTCGCTGGTGCGCCATTTGTCGCAAGATTTTCACGTTTTTTTTATCGTGATGGTGCGCAATTTTTTTGGCCTAGTTTTTTTTCTGCCACAAATTGTCAGAGATTATCAAACCGTCCTTAGAACCAAGAGACTTAAAATGCATATTGCCCGCGGCGTCAATGGCTTGTTCTCAATGATGTTTTGGTTTCAGGCAATTGCCATAATTCCCTTGGCGGAAGCGGTTTCAATCAGTTTTGTTATTCCAATTATTACCACGGTTTTGGCGGTAATTTTTCTCAAAGAAAAAACCAGAAAACACAGTTGGAGCGCCTGTGCAATTGGCTTCGTTGGCATCCTAATAATTCTGCGCCCGGGCTTTCGCGAATTTCATTTTGCTTATTTTTATTGTTTTGCTTCGGTGATTTTGTGGACGATTTCTAACTTTCTTATCAAGTCGATGACCAAGACCGAAAAACCGCATACCATCGTTGCTTACATGTCGCTGGTGATGCTGTTGGTCTCAATTCCTATCGCCTTTCCACATCTTAAACCAATTAATTTTGAGAGCCTGATTTACTTCATGGCTCTGGGTTTGGTGTCAAATTTAACTCATATTTGCATTTCAAATTCCTATGCCAAAGCTGACCTTTCGACCGTTCAGCCATTTGACTTCACGCGGCTTATTTTTACTGCAATAATTTCGTATTTTTTCTTCCAAGAAATAATCGATTTCTGGGTAATTATTGGCTCACTGGTGATTTTGTCTGGAACAATTTTGGCAATGCCAAAACGAAAAAAACCGCAACGAAGCCAAGAGCCCGTTGACTTCTAACCAAAGATGATTTCACACTTCGTTAAGCAAATTGAGAAACTAAAAGCAGAAAATCGCTACCGCGAATTTGTTGATATTTCGCGCTTGTGCCTTGATTTTCCTTATGCTGTCAATCACGCAACTGGCGAAAAAGTTATTGTTTGGTGCTCGAATGATTATCTTGGAATGGGTCAAAACAGTGCGGCAATTTCTGCCGCCAAAAACGCCCTAGATTGCTTTGGAGTAGGTGCGGGCGGCACTCGCAACATTTCGGGAAATAATCACTCTGTTGTTGAGCTTGAAAAACAAGTAGCTGCTTTTCACGGCCGCGAAATGGCGCTGACTTTTACCTCTGGCTATGTTGCTAATGACGCAACAATCCAAGCGCTGGCACAAATTATTCCAGATTTAGTAATTTTTTCTGACGCAAAAAATCACGCCTCAATAATTTCTGGTATCAGGAACAGCCGCGCTTCAAAGCATGTTTTTCTTCACAACGACATGGAAGATTTGCGTCAAAAACTGGCGCAATATCCAAAATCGCAGCCAAAAATAATCATCTTCGAGTCAGTCTATTCAATGGATGGCGACTTTGGCAAAATTGCAGAAATCATTGCTTTGGCCAAAGAATTTGGCGCGCTGACTTATGTTGACGAAGTTCACTCAGTTGGTCTTTACGGCAAGACAGGAGCTGGTTTGTGCCAACAGCTGGACCTCGAAAAAGACATTGATATTTTGCAAGGAACCTTCGCCAAAGCTTTTGGTGTGATTGGTGGCTATATCGCCGGAGGGCGCGAAATTATTGATGCAATTCGTTTAACTGCGGCGGGATTTATTTTTTCAACAGCACTTCCACCAGCAATTGCCGCAGCGATTTCGGCGAATCTTTCGCACCTACAAAATAGCGACGCGGAACGAAAAAAAATGCATGAAAATGTTGCGCTGGTAAAAAATTTATTGCGTCAAAGCAGCATCAACTTTTTGCAAAATGAGTCGCATATTATCTCAATTGCAATTGGCGATGCAGCCAAGGCCAAAGCGGCTTCGAAGCGTTTGCTTGATGAATTTGGAATTTATGTTCAGCACATAAATTATCCTACAGTTGCCAAAGGCGATGAACGCTTGCGTATTACAGTCACACCGCTGCACAGTAAAAAAATGATTGAAGATTTGGTCACTGCTTTAACTCAAATTTTTTCGTAAATGTCGAACGATCGCAAAATTCGCTCCGAGCTTCACAATGCAAGAGTCGCGGCAGATGAAGCTAAGAAAACGCAAAATTTGCTTAACTCTTTACTCAGAAGAGCAGCGCCGCCAAAGCCACCTGCAGGGCTGCCAAACGTGGATCCTCCCGAAGGTTTTGTAATGCCGGAACTGGGGGGAATTCAACAAGATGGGCAAAGGGAAATTGTCCTTCCAAAATCCGCCAGAGGCCTGGCTCTAGATGCCGCAGTGCAATTATTGGCGCCAATAGTTACTCACACGCCACCACCAAGACCTGGATTGTTTGTTGGTGGCGACGCAACGCCTGCTCACAATCCTTATGCCCTGCAAACTCGTAGTGATGCTTTTCTTGTGGCGGGAAATTCTCACGCTGTTGCTTATGTTCCGGCGGATACAAGCCTTGCCGCAGCAAGCCGAGATGATTCCAAAGCAGTTTCAAGCAAAGATTCTTCGAAAATTTTGCCGCGAAAAGAAAAAGTAAAATCAGCGCGAAGCCTTGTGCCAAGCGCTGTCAGAGAATTAAGAATAGTTACGGCTAACGAATTCCAAGCTGCAGTTGAGCAAAAAAGAAAGGAAACTCCCGCTGGCGAAATTGTTGATCTTAGTGACCTTGCCGACCTACAAATTCAAGGCGTGCTAACGGATTTTGGTTACCCGGGTTCGTTTCCCGATATGCGCGATGTGATCTCGGGCTTGGATGTTTCTGGAACAAACTTCCCACAAGTTTTCAACATGGATGATCTCTATTTCCGCGACAGCAATTTTTCTGGTTGTCGCTTCGGCAATACAACTGATCTGACTTTGGATGGTTGTGATCTGAGTGGCGCAGACATGTCAAACACCACACAAACCCGTTTGGTTCTTGGTGATGATGTTGGTTTTATTGGTCGATCAATTTCAGCAATGGATCGCGAAACTTTGCATCATGCGACTCCGGGCAGTGCAGAATATTTAAGGGCGCAGAGCGCAATTGCTCAGCTGCAGGCGCGTCTAGATGGTCTTCGTCCTACATCATTTCGAAATGTTAAACTAGATGGCGCAACTCTCTTTGATGTAACGGATAATTATTTGGTCGATTACGCGGGCACAAGTTTTGCCAGAGTTAAAATTGTTAATTACAACGGATTCGGCGGACAAAATTTAGACCTAAGTGGCGCAACCTATCAGCCACGCACCCCCATGGGCCCGGCATTTGGCGATGAATTCACAATTACTGCGCCGATTGGCGCCGAAACTGTTGTTGCGCAAGCTGGTGATTTTGTTGGATCAATGCTGCGCGGAAATCTAATAAATCCTCTCAATGACGGCACTGTGACAACAATTGCAATTGCCGGAAGTGCAGTGAATGGAAGTTTTGCTGATGTTTTAGCTCGCTGTAATGAAGTTTTCGGTAATGGTCTAAGGCACGAGCCGGTTGCACTTTCTGATGCGCAAAATCTCACCTTAATTCTCAATCAACATTACGCCCGCCATAACGCACGATTTGTTGTGGATGACGGCTTACAGCCTTTTGATTACAGGCTAACATTTTGCCAATCGAGTGTTGCTGTTGATACGGGCCTTGACGCTTTTTACGGGTTGGTCGAAAGAGAGAATTTTATTTCGATTGGATCGCGCTCAATTAAAGATCCGTCAACTACAATACATGAAGTTGGACACGGCATCGGAGCCTTTCACCCATTTGAACAAGAAATTCCAGCGCAAAAATGTTCACCGCTAGTTTCAATCATGTGTTACCCAAACGCCTTGGATGTCATGGTGCCGCTTGGTAATAACAGCAAAGTTGCAACTCTTCAAACCCCGCTTGATCCAGGGCCGCAAGACCACAAAATGATGCGATTGGTGTTTGGTCCAAATCCAGATTACGTTCCAAGTGATCGTGAATTTAACGCAACATCGGCAATTGGTTTTTCTCGCTTAAGTGCGGGGGATGAAAATTTTGCTAACAGTGTGAAGCTAGACACAGCAAGCCTTCCCGCTGGTGTAAAATATGCAGCAATCGACGTGGCAAGTGCAGTTGGAACATGTTTTGATTTTCCTTGCGACCCAGAAATGGCCGCGGTTGCAGGTGATGGAACCGTTCTTGTTTTGTATCGTGACTCGGTAGCGGGCGGTAAGCCAGAAATAGCGGGCAGCGTGGTGGTTTTTGGGGGCAAAACTAACGACGTTATTGTTGATGGAGCAAGAATTGAGCCCGTGGTTTTGCGGCCGACTCCAACTCCAACCACAGAAGCTTCACCTGCGCCTGACACTGCAGAAGGGTCTTCCACTAATACAACTTTGATTGCAGTTCTTTCTGCTGTGGGAGCGGCTGCCGTAGCCGCTGTTGTGGGAATTGTTTGCTACAGAAAAGCTCGAGCCAGAAGAGGAGAAGTCGCACCAGGATCAAATCCAAATCTATCTCCAGCTACAATATCTACAGGCGGCGGTTCGGCTCAAGCTACTCTGCTGGCTTCGCCTAGTGGCAATGCGGTGGCAGTCTAGCTATCCAAGAAATGCTGCAAAATTACGCTGGCAGCGATGTCGTCAATAAATCGATTATTTTTACGCGAAAGCTCGGAAGCGTTGAATTCTCTGGCTTCGAAGCTGCTGAGTCTTTCGTCGAAAAATAAAATTGGGAATTTTTTTTCCAGAAATTCATCAAAATTTTCGCTAAATTTTTTGATGAATCCGTTCATGCGAATGCCAATTTCATCGTCGTTCAAAGGCATGCCAATTATGGCAGCGCAGGCTTGATTACTTGAAATAAATTCGGCAATTTTGGCGAAATCTTTCAGGTTGCTTTGACGGTTTAAAACCATTTTTGGTGTTGCAATAAAACGCGAATCATCGCTTAAAGCGATGCCAATTCTTTTAGTGCCAACGTCAAGCGCAACCAATCTGCCATTGGCTGGAAGCGCGGCCATTAAATCTTTTTTTGTTAGGAAAATCATATGTCAGTTAATCACGAGGACATCAAAAAAATTTCGCGACTGGCGCGAATCGAAATCTCAAAAAACGATTTCGACAATGTCGCCAGCCAGGTCAATAAAATCATTGGCTGGGTTGATTCACTCAAAGAAGTCGACACGTCGATGGTCGAGCCAATGACCAACGTTCACGACGCACCGCTTCGGTTGGAAGCTGACCAAATCACTGATGGCGGCATTGCTGACGATGTTTTGAAAAATGCGCCGAATGCCAAATACGGCTATTTCACCGTGCCAAAAGTTATTGAATAACTTGCCGCAACTTTCTTTTTCTTTCCAAAATTCTGCGAAATTTTTGCCGCAAGATTTTTTGCTGCTTGGCGAAAATGCCAAAGCGCATAAAATTTTAAGCGCATTTTTTGCGCGAAAAACTGACGCGCCATCCCTGATTTTAAAGGGCCCGCAGGCTTGTGGAAAAACTCACTTGCTGCATCTTTTTGCTGAAGAAAACCAAATTGAATTTCTGTTAGAAGAAGAAGTTGCTGCTGGAAATCTCAGTAAATTTTTCGCCGAAAATAACTTTTACGTTTTGGAAGATTTTGATTTGTTTGAAGATGAAGAATTGCTGCTGCGCCTGATAAACTGCGCTTCTGAGGCCAAAGCGTTTTTGCTGCTCACCGCAAAAAATTTACCGAAAGTTAAAATAAAAGATTTGGCCTCGCGCCTTAAAAACATCGTTTGTGCGGAGATTGCTGAACCAAGTTTAGATTCAATGAAGCAGCTTTTGGTAAGCGGCCTTGCACGCAGGCAAATCAAACTCTCAAACGAGGCGCTTGATTTTATTTTACTGAAAATTGAACGCAGCTACGCAGCGATTTTTGCGGCGTTAAAGTTGATCGAAAATGCGGCGGCGCATGAAAAGTTAAGTGCAAAAAAAATCAGAGAAATTTTTGGCTGATTTTTTCAATTCCTGCCGCGGCGGCAGGAATAAATCCATCTGAGGCCTTGAGGCTGTTAGCTCCAAAAAAAAGTTCATCAAAAACCCTCTTTTTCAAAGAGGGTTTTGTATTCACTTCGAGCAATTTTTTGCCCAAAAAAAACCGCCTTCCGATTTTTAATCAGAAGGCGGTTTAAGTACTTGCTGCAACTCACGTCTACACGTCTTGCAAGAAGCTCTTCATAATTTTCGAGCGTTTTGGATGTTGCAATTTCTTCAGTGCTTTCGCTTCGATTTGACGAATACGTTCGCGTGTCACGGAAAATTGTTTACCCACTTCTTCCAAAGTGTGATCGGTCACCATGCCAATGCCAAAGCGCATGCGCAGCACACGTTCTTCACGGGCGGTGAGTGATGACAACATTTGTGCGGTCACCTCTTTTAGTTTAGAATGCGAAGCGGCGTCGAAAGGAAGAACTGCAGTTTTGTCTTCGATAAAATCACCGAGCACGCTTTCCTCATCATCTCCTGAAATAGGCGATTCAAGACTCACTGGGTCTTTTGAAGTGCGTAAAACTTTACGAACCTTGTCAACTGGCATCAAAAGTTTGTCGGCAATTTCTTGCGCGTCTGGCGATCTGCCAAGCTCTTGCGTCAATTGGCGCGAGGTTTTGACGATTTTGTTAATCGTTTCCACCATGTGAATTGGGATACGAATTGTGCGTGATTGATCGGCAATGGCGCGCGTGATTGCTTGGCGAATCCACCAAGTTGCGTAGGTCGAGAATTTGTAACCACGACGATATTCGAATTTGTCAACGGCGCGCATCAAGCCAATGTTGCCTTCCTGGATTAAGTCGAGGAATTGTAAACCGCGATTGGTGTATTTTTTAGCAATTGAAACAACCAAACGTAAGTTGGCCTCAATCATTTCTTTTTTGGCGCGCAGTTCTTCTTCTTGGCTTCTGCGTAGCACGTTAATCATCTGCTTAAAGTCGCTGATGTTCACGCCCATAATTTTGGTGAATTTGGCGATTCTAGCTTGGATTTCGATGATTTTTGCTTGTCCTTCCGCAGCGAATTTTTGCCATTTTTTATCTTTCAGTGCGGCGATTTTTTTGATCCATTTGTCGCCTTCTTCAATGCCTTGGTAATTTTTCAGGAAGTCGGTTTTGTCGATGTTGTAATTGCGTGACAGGTGCAACAATTCCATTTCAATTCCCAGTAATTTTTGTTGCGCTTCATAAAGCTGCTCAACCAAAGCTTTGATCAAAGAATCGTTGAAACTGACTTCTTTGGAAAGTTCTTCGAAATCGTGCTTCAGCTTATTGATCTCTTTGTCGGTTTTAATTTGCTCGTGAGTTTTGGTCGAAGATTTGTCGATAATTTTTTGACAAATCGTTGCAATTCTTTGGAACAAATCGAGCATCTTTGGCATCAAAATGCGTTCCATTGACACAAAAGAAACAACACTTTCGTCAATTTCTTCCAACTCTTCATCTTCGAAGAAAGTTTCCTCAGGATTTTCTGTTCCGCTGTCAACTTGCTCGCTTAAAAACGCCGCCAAATCTTCTTCGCTTTGTTCAGATTGATCGTTATTGCGAATCATTTCTTCGAGTTCGGAATTGTAAGTTTCGTCAATTCTAATCAGGTCACGAAGCAAGATGGTGCCATTCGCCAGGCCGTTGTACCACTCGATGAAGTGGCGCATGATGATTGGGCTTTGGTAAAGCGAGCGGATGGTTTTGTTGCGGCCTTCTTCGATTCGCATGGCGATGGCAACTTCGTCTTCTCTTGTGAGCAATTTTACGATGCTCATCGATTTGAGGTAAGTTTTTACCGAATCTTCGCTGCGTTTTTGACTTTTTTCTTCGTCCTTCGCGCTCATGGCTTCTTCCATGATTTTGTCGAGATCTTCCTCGCGCTCAACAATTTGAATTTTGAATTCGGTTAGAATGTCAAGGATGCGATCAAGCTTACGTGCATCAAGCTCGGCATCGATATTTTCGCTGATTTGATCGTGAGTTAAAAAGCCCTGAGTTTTGCCAAGCGCAAGAAGCTTTTTAAGCTTTTCGGCCATATCAATTGAGATCTTCTGACCTTCATCCTCTTTCTTTTGGATGGCGTTTTTTACGCCTTGAATCAGCTGATATTTTTCTGCCAAAGCGCCGGTTCGATCATTAATTGCCGGTTTAACTTTCTTTTCTTTTTTTGGTTTAGGCTCTTTCTTTGGTTTTGGTTCCTTGATTTTAGCAACTTTAGCTGGTTTTGCCTTGGTCACTTTTTCTTTGGTGACTTTTGTTTTTGCTGCTGGTTTTGCGGCTTTTAGTTCTTTTTTTGGTGCCGGTTTTTTGATTTCTTTAGCCTTGGAAACTGCCTTCTTTACTGCTTTTACAGCTTTTTTTATTTCTGGCTTCTTTGCTGCTTTAACAACTTTTGGCGCAGCTTTTTTAACAATTTTTGCCGCTGGTTTTTTTACGACCTTAGCTTTTGCAACTGGCTTTTTTACTGGCTTTGCAGCTTTTTTAACCGGAAGTTTTTTAGCGATTTTTTTAGCAGGCATAAGTTTTTTTTAGTTAAATTAGTTCCTTTTCCAGGGCTTGTACTTGCAGCTCTAGCGACTTTTTGTAATCAAAAATTTCTTTTATTTTTTGGCTATTATCAAAATTAGCGTCGTTGCTTTGAGCTAGAGAATCCTTGTATTGCAGCTCTATTTGAAGAAGTAAGTCTTTCAAAAGTAGAATGCGGAATTTGATTAAAAAGGAGTCTGAAAAACTTTGAGCGGAGAAGCTGGTGACAAGATTTTTGATTTCAGCAATATCAGCTGCGAAGTCTGAATTTTCAAGGGCCGCGACTAAATTTTCTTCACCATCCTCAATTGCCGCGACTAGAAAATCCTTGATATGACTGAATTTTTCGCTGGAAAGGTGAACTTCTTTGATGTCTAAAATATCGTCGCGGAAGCTAGAGAGAGAAGGAAAGCAGAGAATTAGCGCGATTATATCTTGAGCCAAAGAATCAGCCAGACTTACGGCGGGTTTGCTGTAAATTTTTGTCGAAAATTTATTAAAATTTTGCAGCGAGTTCTTTTGGCCGCGACCTAGGGCAAAGAGCAAATCTTTGAAAAAAAACGTAAAATGCCTTTTTAGCGCCGAATCAACAATGGCGCTGGTTTTTTCGTTTAAAGCAGCCTCAATTTTTGCCTTATTTTCTGCCGAAACCTTCTTATTTTTGTCGATTGCAAGATCCATCAGTACAAATTCAAAAACGGCTTCAGACAGCGGTGTTGCTTGCTGCAGAAGTTTGTTTAGCTCGCCTGCGCCAAATTTTTTAACGAAATCATCAGGATCCATATGGTTTGGCAGCCGCAAGAAAAAAATGTTTTTCTTCGCACTCACCAAGGGCAGCGCAATTTCTGCAGTTCTTTTTGCGGCGCGAATGCCCGCATCGTCCCCATCCAGGCAAATTACGATTTTGTCGGTGATGTAGAAAAGTTCGCGCAAATGTCCTTCGCCAAGCGCTGTGCCAAGGCCGGCGACAACGTTTTCAATTCCATTAACGCTCAGTGAAATTGCGTCCATGTAGCCTTCCACAACAACGGCAAAACCCTTGTCAAATATGGCTTTGCGGGCTTTGTTTAGGTTGTAAAGTGTTTGGCTTTTTTTGAATAAAACAGTTTCTGCCGAGTTGAGATATTTCGGCATTTCGTCAGCAATAGTGCGGCCGCCGAAAGCAATTACGCGATTTTTTTTATCAAAAATTGGAAAGACAACGCGGCTACGAAATTTGTCGTAGAGTTTGTTTTGACTGTTTTTGCCAACCACGCCGCAAGCTGCTATTTCGCTGTCGCTAAAGCCTTCGCCTTTCAAAAAGGTGATCAGATTTTCGTAAGAATTTTTGGCAAAACCTAAACGAAAATTTTTGGCAATTTGCGAATTTAGAGCGCGTTTACGCAAATAAGCGCGCGCCTCTTTGGCGGCATCTTCGTAAAGATTTTGTTCAAAAAATTGGCAGATTTTTTCAGCAATTATAAACTCGCGCGCTTCTTTGTTTTCTAGGGTGGGATTGCTTTTTACTTCGGGAATTGGAATGCCAAAATTTTCGGCAAGTTGTTGCACCGCATCTTTAAATTCTAAGCCTTCATTTTTCATCACAAAGCTAATGATATCGCCATGTGCACTGCAGCCAAAACAGTGAAAAAATCCTTTTTGATCGTTGACGGTAAAAGACGGGCTTTTTTCGTTATGAAATGGGCAGAGGCCTTGGAATTCCTTGCCACGCAGCTTCAGCTTAACTTTTTTTCCAACTACTTCCGAAGTCAAAATACTGGCGCGCAATTTGTCTGGAAAATCCTTTGGAAAGAGCATTGCGCCTTAGTAGTTGTAGTTCCACAGGATGTCGAAAAATCCCATAATTGCAGCAAAACCAGCAGGAATTGTGAAGTTGTCATCGATTCCAAGCAAGCTGGGGCGTGACTCGAGCATGGTTACGCAAAAAAGTGCGAAGAGGCCAAATAAATAAAACCAGGCGCGCGAATCAAAAATTATGCCGCAAGTGACAAGAATTGCGAACCCGCTGATGGCAAAAGCCGCTGCGCCGGCGAGAGATTTTTCATAAAATGGTTGGCTGACAACTGCCTTTCCAACCAAAGCCGCCAAGCCGTCAGAGATTACAAGAATTGTGAAAGCAGTGACGGCAATTTCTTTGCTGAAAATTAGAAAAACAAAGCAAGCGCTTAGAACCACAAAGCTTGCGCCGCAAAGTTTTTTTCCACCAAGTTCAAAATCGCGCAAAACTGGGCGCAAAATTGCAATAAAAAATTGGTTAAGTTTTGGCCTGTCGCGGCGCAGGTAATCAAGGCCAATAACGATTGCGGCAATTGGTGAGAGAACCATCAAAAACGGCCATTTACCGAAATAGCAGTAAAGAATTGGCAGCAAAATTAAGGTAAAATGCAGCGACTTGCGCAGTGATTCGCGGGCTAGGTTCATTGCTGTTTTTCTTTGAGATTTTCTTGATAGATCACCACTTCGTTTTTGCCGACATATCCCAAAACTTTGCGTGATTCTTCATCTAGTAAATCAAGGTCCAGAGAGTTAAGGCTCATGCCATCAACCATGTTTTTCTTTGCCTGCATTTTATCTTGCAGCTGCTGTTTGGCGATTTCTTTATTTTCAACTTTTGCTTGCAGGCGCATCATTTCAACGAGGCCTTTTTGGCCAAAAATCGTGAAAAATAAAAAATACAAAATGACGAAGAAGCTAATGAAATAGCCGATGAAGAGGGGTTTTGTGATGTTATATTGCCTGACGATGTTATAGACAAAGTTTTGTGCCATTAGCCGCGAAAGCAAACTTCTTTTACGGCGTCGATAATGTTATTTGTCTTTGGCAAGGCTAGGCGCTCAAGGTTTGCGGCATATGGCAGTGGCGCGTCAACCGAGGCCAATTTTTTCACCGGTGCGTCAAGATAATCGAAAGCTTCTTCCATCAAAATTGAGGCAATTTCAGAGCCAATTGAAGCGAATGGAAAACCTTCTTCAACAGTCACGCAGCGTGAAGTTTTTTTCACTGATTCAACAATAGTTTCGCGATCAATTGGGCGGATAGTGCGCAGGTCAATTACTTCGGCGCTAATGCCTTCAGCGGCAAGCGCCTCTGCAGCTTCAAGTGCATATTTTACGACCAAAGAAAAGGCAATAATTGTGACATCACTTCCTTCGCGAAGAACTTTTGCTTTGCCAATTTCAACAACGTGGTCGTCGTCATATTCTTCTTCGAAAGAAAAGCCGTAAGTGATTTCATTTTCGAGGAAAACCACAGGATTTGGATCGCGAATTGCCGCTTTTAACAAACCTTTTGCGTCAGCCGCGCTGTAAGGTGAAACAACTTTTAAACCAGGAATTGAGCCATACCAAGCCGCGTAGCATTGCGAGTGCTGCGCACCAACGCGAGACGCTGCGCCGTTAGGTCCGCGGAAAACAATTGGGCAACGAACTTGGCCGCCAGACATGTAATTTGTTTTCGCTGCCGAGTTAAGAATTTGATCAATTGCCTGCATGGCAAAGTTAAAAGTCATAAATTCAACGACCGGACGAAGACCGGCAAAAGCCGCGCCAATCGCCAATCCAGCAAAACCTTGTTCAGTGATTGGCGTGTCGATTACGCGCTTGGCGCCAAATTCGGCCAAAAGTCCCTGAGTCACTTTGTAAGCACCGTTATATTCTGCGACTTCTTCGCCCATAACAAAAATTTCTTGATGCGCGCGCATCTCTTCAGCCATTGCTTCGCGGAGTGCTTCACGGACGGTAATTTTTCTTAGAGTCATGTTTTCCTTAATTGTAAACTTCAGTGAGAAGCTCTGATTCATCAGGCTCTGGAGAGTTTTTGGCAAATTCGACTATGTCGTTAACTTCGTTTTTAACTTCTTCGTCGATTTTTTTGATTTCAGCTTCGGTAAGCACTTTTGCTTCTAAGGCCTGTGCGCGCAGAGACTCAATTGGGTCGAGGTCTTTTTTGTCGTTCAATTCTTCTTTGCTGCGATAGGTTGCCGGATCAGACATTGAGTGGCCGCGATAGCGATAAGTGTCCATTTCCAAAATCATTGGACCATTGCCGGCGCGAACAAAATCAACGCATTTCTGGCCATCGCGAATTACGTCAAAAACATCCATGCCGTTAATTTTTACGCCAGGAATGTTGAAGCCAATGCCACGCTTGTGGAGCTCGTCAACAGAAGAGGAGCGCTTCAGTGAAGTGCCCATGGCGTAGTGGTTATTTTCGATGATGAATAGAACAGGCAGATTCCACAATTTCGCCATGTTGAAGCTTTCATAAACTTGGCCCTGATGTGCCGCGCCGTCACCAAAATAGCAGTAAGTGACGTTGTTGTTGCCGTTATATTTATCAGCAAAAGCAAGCCCAGCGCCAATTGGAACCGAGGCGCCAACAATTCCATGTCCGCCGTAGAAATGTTTTTCGAGATCAAAAAGGTGCATCGATCCACCTTTTCCTTTTGAAGAGCCGTCTTTACGGCCCAAAAGTTCGGCCATAATTTTTTTCGGGTCAGAGCCAACAGAAATCATGTGGCCGTGATCGCGGTAGGTGGTGATGACTTTATCGCCTGGAATCATGGTGTGGTGCATGCCAGTGGCAATTGCTTCTTGGCCAATGTAAAGGTGGCAAAAGCCCGCAATTAGTCCCATGCCATAAAGCTGGCCAGCGCGTTCTTCGAAGCGGCGGATCAGCAGCATTTCGCGATAAAAAGCGAGTAGCTCTTTTTTAGAAAAATCTTTGATAGAATTGTGCTTTGCAGCACCTGATTTGGAAGGCATCTACGTAAATTTTTACGGTTAAATAGTTAGGCGAGGGCGGCGCTTGATAAGAGGCGAAATTAAAAAGTCAAACCGGCTTGAAGCCATGCTACTTCTGGCTTAAGGCGCCCATCAAAACTTTATAGATCAGTCCGTTAAGCGAGGCCATAAGGGCTGGTCCAAATTCGATGATGCCATAAGTAAGAATGCCAAGAAGGCTTAGTAAAACCGTGTATTTGATTAAAGTTTGTGCAATTAATTTTTTTAGCATTTCGGTTTGATCGCGCTCTGCAGCCTTGTTGCGCGAGGCTTTTTTTGCATCTTCGAGTTTTTCTTCCTCGGTCATTTCTTGTTCTTGTCCATCTTTTTTTCCCTCTTCTTCGTCACCTTTCACTGGTTTTGTTCCCTTAGTTGGCGCGGATTTGACCGGATTTTTTTTGCTAGATTTTTCGCTGAACTGCTTTTTCATGAATTGCGACAGCAGGGAAGATTTTTCTGGCATACAAGTCTTAATTTAACTTAGAAAACAAAGTGCTCGCATCCTTTTTAGTGAAGCCGTTTTTTGCAATGATTTTGATTGCAATTTCTTGCAGCTTGCTTGGCGTTTTTGTGTTGTGGAAAAAAATTTCCTATCTTGGTGATTCGCTTTCACACGCCTCGCTGCTTGGTTTGGCACTTGGTGCACTTTTTGCAATTGAGAGCAATTTTGTGCTGATTTTTTTTGCGATAATTTTTGCCACTACGTTCTTGTTAATTTCGAAAAACCGCTTTTTTGCTAAGGATTCAATAATCGCAATTCTGTCCTACTCTTGCGTCGCTGCGGCTCTTTTATTAAATGATTTGTGGATCAAAAATTTTAGTTTTTCTTCCTATGTTTTTGGCGATGTTTTGACGGTTGAAAACAGCGATTTGGCGCTGCTATTTGCCATAACTCTTGCAGTGATTTTTTATGTAATTTTTGCCTTCAAAAAAATTCTACTGATTTGCACCAATCAAGAGCTGGCAAAGGTTGAGGGTATTAACGTAGATTTTTGGCAGATATCTTTTTTGCTTTTATTTTCTGTTGTTGTTGCGCTTTTTTCGCGAATTGTTGGTGTTTTTTTAATGACCGCCTTGTTCATTTTACCCGCTGCAATTGCGCGAATTTTTTGCATTTCTGCCAAGCAAATGATGTTGTTTAGCGTGATTGCTGCAACATGCCTTTGTGCAGCTTCCTTCAAGGTTGCAAGCAGCTTTGATCTTACAGTAAATTCAACAATAGTCGCAGTTTTTTCCGCGGTTTTTTTCCTCAGCTTGTTGGTGAGAAACTTTCTTACAAAATCATGAAAAATTTTAACCAAAAAACAGCAGTAGTTTTATTCAATTTAGGCGGGCCTGATTCGCTTTCTTCGGTTGAAAAATTTCTTTTCAATCTGTTCTCAGATAAGGCAATCATTGATCTGCCGCAGCCTTTTCGTTTTTTGATTGCTAAACTTATTTCAAAAAGAAGAGCGCCGAAAGTGCAAAAAATTTATGCTGAAATTGGTGGCAAGTCACCGTTGCTGGAGGTGACTTCGGCGCAGGCTCACGCCCTTGAGAAGGAGCTTTCTTTTTTTGGAAATTTTAAGGTTTTTGTGGCGATGCGCTACTTTCATCCTTTCGCCGCTGAAGTGATAAAAAGGGTGAAGGAATATGGGCCAGATAAAGTGATTTTATTGCCGCTCTATCCTCAATTCTCTAGCGCCACAACCAGATCATCGCTGCAAGATTTTATCGACAAATTTGATGAAAAAGTTCCGCTTAAAATTGTGTGCTGCTATCCAACGCAAATCGAATTTATCAAGTCGCACGCTATTTTAATTAAGCAAAAAGTTGTTCAACTCTACGAACAAAATTTACACAAATTTCGTTTTCTTTTTTCAGCGCACGGATTGCCACAGAAGCTTGTAAATGCTGGTGATCCCTATGTTTTTCAAGTGACGCAAACTACTGAAAAAATTGTCGAGAATTTAGCGGAAATTTTCTCAGTTGAAAAAAGTGAAATTGATTTTCGCATTTGTTATCAGTCGAAAGTTGGCCCATTACAATGGACTTCTCCAAGCCTTGATACAGCACTTCGCAGCACGATTCTTGATAAAAAAATTCCAGTAATTGTGCCGGTTGCTTTTGTCTCGGATCACTTAGAAACATTGGCGGAACTTGATATTGAATATAAAAAATTAGCGACGGATTTGGGTGCTAAAAACTATCTGCGCGTGCCGGCTTTGAATCTTGAAGGGCACTTCATCAAAGCGCTTACAGAAATTTGCAAAGAGGCAAATATCGGCGATGAGTCAGAATTTTTTTCGGGCATGAAAAAACACAGAATTTGTCCAAAAGAATTTAAATTTTGTCAAAACCCAAACCCTTGCCAAGCATGATTTCTCTAGACGTAGAAGTGAAAAGCAAAAAATGGCTGGTGCAAAAAGACATCGAAAAATTTGTTAGAAAAACTTGCGAAAAAGTTATTCCACTCACCGATTTACAAAAAATTCTCAAAAAAAATTTTACGCTCGAGCTGGCTATTTCAATGGTTTCAAATCAGCAGATCAAAAAAATAAATTTTGAGTTTCGCGGCAAAAATTCGCCAACCGACGTTTTGTCTTTTTCGCAACTTGATGAAAATTTTTTGCGTGAGTTTGGAATCAAAAAAGCTGCCAAAGGCCTTAGCTACTTGTTTTTAGGCGATATTGTTATTGCTTACGAAGTCACCAAAAAAGATGCAGAAAAAAACAAAAAGAAATTTGAAAATCATTTAAGCCATCTTATTGTGCACGCGCTTCTGCACTTGCTTGGTCATGATCATGAAGATGAAAAAATGGCTGAAAAAATGGAGAAAATCGAAATAAAAATCCTCAAACAACTTGGAATTCAAAACCCCTATCGCCTCAATTAAATCAAGCCTCAATGGACACTCATAGTAAGAAAACTCACGAACTTAAATCAAAATCACGCGCCAAAAAATTACTCAACTTTTGCTTCAGTCTTTTTGGCAAAAAAACTAAAAAATCTTTCGCTTCAGTGATTTCACACGTTGTTGAAGCCTATGAAAAGGAAGGTCTGATCGGTGCCGAAGAAAAAAAGATGTTCAAAAATATCGCTGGTTTTGGTGATAAAAAAGTTTCCTCAATCATGACGCCAAGAGGCGACATTATTGCTATTGATTACGATGCCAGTTTGGAAGACCTCAAACAACTTATCACTTTGCAAGGACATACACGAATTCCGGTGTTTCGCGACAATGTTGACGAGGTGGTTGGATTCATTCACAGCAAGGATCTAGCAAAGTTTTTATGCGAAAAAGATGCGGAATTTTCTTTGAGTAAAATTCTGCGCAAAATTCTTTTTGTTCCAGGTTCAATGAAGCTTGCTGATTTGATGCTGCGTATGCGAAATATGCGCGTTCATATTGCTATCGTTCTTGATGAATTTGGCGCGGTTGATGGATTGGTGACGATTGAAAATTTGATGGAACAAATTTTTGGTGACATCGAAGACGAGCACGATTTGCCAGACGAAAGCTCTTTTTTCCGTATTAAAAAAGTTGAAGAAAATCTTTTTCAAATTGGCGGTCGTGTTGAAATCAAGAAGCTGGAAGAAGTTTTGCAGGTAAAAATAAAATCAAGAAGCGACCAGTTTGAAACCGTGGGAGGCCTTGCAATGTCTATCTTTAAGCGCGTTCCAGATATTGGTGATGAAGCTAAAAAATATGGCCTGAGCATCAAAATAATCGACGCTGATAATCGCAGCGTAAAGCTTCTTGAAATCAGTAAAATCAAAGAATCGTAAACATGTATAACGCTTACCCTCTGCCGCAAAAACAGTTTCGCGAATTTGATTTGGGTGAGTTTTATTTGCGCGAAAAACGCGATTCTGATGTTGAGGATTTTTTGCGTTATTACAACGATCCTGAAGTAAATAAATACATCATGTGCGAGATCCCGCGCAGTGTTGAAACGGCGCTGCAAGAAATGCGATATTGGCGCGGAATTTATTACCGCGATGAAGGTGTTTATTTTGCCATTGCGCGCAAAAGCGACGATCGTTTGGTTGGTACTATTGGACTCACCAGCTATAATGCCTACCAAAGTCGCATGGAATTAAGTTATGATTTAGCGCGTGAATTCTGGCGTCAGGGAATATCCAGCCACGCAATTGACGTGATGTTGCAGCATGGCTTCAAAGATTGGCGTGTAAATCGTATCGAGGCATACACCTCGGTGCTAAACGAACCTTCGCGCAATTTGTTGTTGAAAAAAGGTTTTACCTTAGAGGGCGTTTTGCGTCAGCACCGTTATCACCTTGGGCGCTACGTGGACGTGCATTCTTTCAGCATTTTGCGTCAAGATTATACAAGGCACTTAACCTCAACTACTGTCTGACACACTCTTCGGAGAAAAAATTTGACATTTCACTTTTGGTGAATTGAATGCCCCGCCTCCCATTTTTTCCCGATACATTTAAAAGTCTTACAAACCTTAATTCTGAAGCCTCCTTCGAGGATTTTTTATGCTTAAAACTTACGTAGCCAAACCAAAAGAAATTGAAAGAAAGTGGTGGTTAATCGACGCTGAAGGCCTTGTCCTGGGACGTCTATCCACAATCGTTGCCAACCTTTTGCGCGGAAAACACAAAGCCACCTTCACCCCAAACCTTGATTGCGGCGATCACGTTGTCATCATTAATGCTGATAAAGTGAAACTAACCGGCAAAAAATATGCCGAAAAACTTTACTATTGGCACACTGGTTTTCCTGGTGGAATCAAAGACAGAACTGCACGTCAAATCATTGAAGGAAATCATCCTGAAAGAGTTTTGGAATATGCAATTTCTCGTATGATTTCTCGCGGACCTTTGCAGCGCGACATTATGCTCAAGTTGCACCTTTACAAAGGCAGTGAACACAAACACCAAGGGCAATCGCCACAAGTTTTGGATGTTGCTTCCCTGAATCGCAAAAACACAAAAGTTAACTAAACATGTCTGCAGTCATCAAAGAAAGAATTATCGAAGTTACCCCAAAGACGGAAGCTCTGGTTGAGCCACGCATTGACGCTCAGGGTCGTTCTTACGCAACTGGCAAAAGAAAAAATGCTATTGCCCGCGTCTGGATCAAAAAAGGCTCAGGAAAAGTTCAAATTAATGGCATGGAAGGTAAACTTTACCTTGGCCGCGAAATTCTGTTCAACATTGCCAGAGCTCCATTTGGTGCAGCTGGATGCGAAAATAAATTCGACGTTGTTGCTGACATGATTGGCGGTGGAAAAAGTGGCCAAGCCGGCGCTCTTTCTCATGGCATCAGCAAAGCTCTAGCAGCTTTCGATCCAACAACTCGTAAAGTTCTGCGCGTTGGTGGATTCTTGACTCGTGATTCTCGCGTTGTTGAACGTAAAAAATACGGTCTCAAAAAAGCCCGCAAAGGACAAACTTACCGCAAACGTTAATACGCTTGCAGCCTTTATTGGCAAAGCTTCGTCACTTTTACAAAAAATTCGAATTGCTTGGGATGGAAGTCCCAAGCAATTTTTTTGTTTAATGATTTCTTCGATGAAAAAAATTCCAGCAAAAGTCTATCTCGCTTCTGATCACGCTGGTTTTGTGTTGAAAGATTCTCTATTATCTGAGTTAAAAAAACTAAAAATTTCTGTTCTTGACCTGGGTTGCGATTCAGAAAGCGCTTCGGTTGATTATCCCGACTATGCTAACAAACTTTGTAAAAAAGTTCGTAAAAATTCTGCTGACTTTGGCATATTAATTTGCGGCAGCGGCGTTGGAATTTCTATTGCCGCCAATCGCCACAAACATATTCGCGCGGCACTTTGTCACAGCGTCAAAGCAGCAAAATTATCACGCGCCCACAATAACGCCAACGTACTTTGTCTTGGGGCAAGAATGGTCAAAAACAAAACGGCCTTGTCGGTGGTAAAAGCCTTTTTGACAGCTGAATTCGAGGGTGGAAGGCATGAGCGCCGAGTTGCCAAATTATCAAAATAGCCGCCTAATTTTACCAAAAAAGCGCTCAAAATATGTCGAAATCTGAGATTAAAAAAGATGTTGAACGGATTTTGATCCGTAGCTTCGGCCGCATCAAAAGCCGTCGACTTTCCGATCATAAAAATTTTTTGCTTAGCGAATTATTACCAAAATATGAACTAGTTGCAGAGCCGCAAGCTGCTGAAAATAAAGGCGCCAACGTGCTTGAGATTGGTTTTGGCTTTGGTGATTTTTTGTTCGAAAAGGCTAAAAATAATCCACAGAAAAATTTTTACGGTTTTGAGCCGCATCTAAACGGTGTGGTGAATTTGCTTGCCAAACTCGAACAAGAGCCGCTGCAAAATTTACGCCTCTCTAAGCAAGACGTGCGCGGTTTTTGGCCGAATTTTTCTGATAAGTTTTTTGACGAGATTTTTATTCTTTTCCCCGATCCTTGGCCAAAATCTAAGCATTTTAAACGCCGCTTACTTTCGCTGGAATTTTTTGATTCAATCCTTGCGCCAAAAATGAAAGATGGCGGTAAGTTAGTAATTGCAACGGATCACGACTCTTACAAAACTTGGATTCTGGCGCAAATTTTACGCAGCAAAAATTTTTCTTGGGACGCAAATTCAAAAAAAGATTGGCAAAATTTCCCAAGTGATTGGGTTGAAACAAAATATCAGCGCAAAGCTATAGTTGAAGGGCGCGTGCCGGTAATTTTTAATTTAAGCAAAAATGTTTGACGCAAAAATTACGCCACAATCTCTGCCAAAAGTGCGCGGAGTTTATCGCCAAAATGCCGATTTAAAAAGCTGGTTTGACGTTGGCGGTAAAGCTGAAATTCTCTTTAAGCCCTCTGATATCTTAGATTTACAGGATTTTTTACAAAATTGTCCAAAGGAAATTCCCATAAAAATTCTTGGTGCTGCATCAAATGTCATAATTTCTGATGAAGGCGTGAATGGTGTGGTAATAAGGCTTGGCGGCGAATTTGCGAAAGTTTTTTGCGATGAGAATTTTGTCACCGCCGGCGCAGCTGCTCTCTGCGGCAATGTTGCCTTGAATGCAAAAAATTCTGCGCTTGGCGGTTTGGAATTTTTAACTGGAATCCCGGGCTCAATTGGTGGAGCTGTAGCGATGAACGCTGGATGTTACGGTTCTGATATTGCCGCAACTTTGGTCAGCGCAAAGGCATTAGATTTTGCCGGAAATTTGCATGAATTAAAAAATTCTGATTTTGGATTTTATTATCGCGGCAGCAAAATCGCGCAAAATTTTATTTTTGTTGAAGCGACGTTTAAAGCAGTCAGATCAAGCGTTGAAGAGGTCTCGCAAAAAATTGCCGCTTTCAATTTGCAGCGCGAAAATGCGCAGCCAATTCGCGCCAAAACAGGGGGCAGCACCTTCAAGAATCCTGTGGATAAAAAGGCGTGGGAATTGATCGATGCAGCTGGCTGTAGAGGAATGCAACAAGGTGACGCACAAATTTCCACTAAGCATTGCAATTTTATGATTAATCGCGGCAAGGCCTCGGCTAGCGATTTGATTGGCTTGGGAGAGAAGGTTAAACGTTTAGTAAAAGAAAAAACCGGTGTCGATTTGGAATGGGAAATAAAAACTATAAAATGATTTTAAAAAGCGGGTTGCATTTTTAGAAAGGGATTGGCAATTTGCTTCGCGATTCGCCGCTTGTCTGGCTTCCTGGCCATCCAACCTCGAGACCTTCTCATCAAACAATTATCGAAACATGAAAAAATTTTCAGCTTTTTTGGCAAAGTTTGCCCTTTTGTCTTTTTTCTTAGTAGCGGTTGCACCGGCAGTTTTGCCTTTCTTTGCAGCTGATGCCTCTGCGCAATCTGGAACCGTTAGCGCCACTCCGAACTCAAACATTCTTGTTGATACAATGTGTCGTGCTATGCAAATTGTCACTGGAAACGCAGGCAAAGCTTTTGCTGCTTTTGCAATTCTTTCAGTTGGTATCGGTTTCTTTACTGGTAAAGTCTCTTGGGGTTTGATGATCGGTGTTGTAGCTGGTATTGCTGCAATGTTTGGTGCTCCATCTATCGTTTCTGCTATCACTGGCAAAAGCTCCTTCAATTGCGACTTGGGTTAATCGCTCTTAAATTTAAAAAAACTTACGATGTCTAGAAAATGTGAACTTCTTGCTGTTGGTGTAATGAGTGGAAACAAGGTTTCTCACTCTAACCGCAAAACAAGAAGAAGGTTTCTTCCAAATCTACATAACGTTGCTTTTGCAAGCGATGTACTTGGTTGTGATTTGAACTTAAAGGTTGCGGCCTCAACGCTTCGCACCATCAACAAGCATGGCAACATCGACAATTTCTTGGTAAATTGTCGCGCTGCTAAACTAACCAAATTGGGTCAAAAACTTAGAATCAAAATCAAAAGAAAATTGGTTGATTCAGGCAAGCTTTCTGAAGTGAAAATCGTCAAAGAAAAAAAGGCGAAAGTAGCTAAAAAAACAGCCGCCTAAAATTCTTAGGATTTTTGAGGGTATAAAAAAACCCGGCTCTCCAAAAGAGAGCCGGGTTTTTTATTGTCCTTAGTGTAAGTTCGTCATCCTTGGCGCTGAAGGCGCCGAGGATCTCATTTTGTTCAACATAACAAAACTCACAATATCCTCGGCCCGGTGGATCCAAGGATGACGCTTGGTACTCGGACCTGAATTTTACTGATGTTGCTGCAAAAATTCTTTGATCTCATCGATTGCAAATTCCTGTAAATTGCCACGAAAACGCATCACAACATTTCCCTCTTTGTCGATCAATAAAGTCTCTGGAACCGCTTCAATGCCGGTGATTTTATGGAATAGACCTTGTGAATCTTTGGCGGTTTTGGTGAAGGGATTTCCTTCGCGAGCTAGATATTCTTTGGTTTTATCGTCAATGTCACGCCAAGCGACTCCATAAATATCGATTATTTTCTCATCGTGCAAACGCATTAAAATTGCGTGTTCAGCGCGGCAAGTAGTGCACCAAGAGGCGAAAAAATTGATCAGCGAATAGTTTTTTTGCAGATCTTTTTTAGAAAAATTTGCTGAGTCATCAAATAAATCAGGCAAAGAAAAATCCGGTAAATGAATTTTTACCGGCGTAAAACCAACGTTTGAACCTTCGCTTTCCAGCGAATGTTGTTCTATCATTTTGTCTTGGCTCTTATTGATTTTGTGGGTTGAAAGGCCAATTACCCCAAGCAAAAAAGCCAGTATAAGAATCGGTAAAAATTTTTTCATAAGTTCAAAAAATGGTCAGTAATTTTTCATTCACGCTAAAAAATAACGAAAATAAAGCAAGAAGAGGCGAGGTTGCAACAGCGCATGGAGCACTACAAACTCCTGCCTTCATGCCGGTTGGTACCGCAGCAACTGTAAAGGCGATGAAGATGGATGATGTTAAAAAATCTGGCGCAGAAATAATTTTAGGCAACACTTACCACCTCATGCTTCGCCCTACGGCTGAGCTGATTAGCGAGCTTGGTGGTTTGCATAAATTTTGTGGATGGAATGGTCCAATTCTTACCGATTCGGGTGGATTTCAGGTGATGTCTTTGTCGAAAATAAGAAAAATTTCTGATGACGGCGTTGAGTTCGCTTCGCATTTGGATGGTTCAAAGCACTTTGTCACACCAGAGCGCTCAATTCAAATTCAGCATTTGCTTGGCAGCGACATCACGATGATTTTTGATGAATGTGTGCAATTTCCAGCAACGCACGAAGAAGCTAAAAAAGCTATGGAGCGTTCTCTTGCTTGGGCTGCACGCTCGAAAGCTGCTTTCACTAATCGTGCCGGTTATGGAATTTTTGGCATAGTTCAGGGTTCAACCTTTCAAGATTTACGCGAAATTTCTGCACAAAAATTAGTCGAAATTGGTTTTGATGGATATGCGATTGGCGGCCTGGCTGTAGGCGAGGGAAGGGATGTTATGTTTGAAGTTCTTGATTATTGCGTTGATTTTTTGCCGCAAAATAAACCGCGTTATTTGATGGGAGTTGGCAAGCCTGGAGATATTGTTGGTGCGGTTTTACGTGGAATTGATATGTTTGATTGCGTCATTCCAACGCGCTCGGGGCGCACTGGACAAGCTTTTGTGCGTGATGGTGTGATCAATATCCGCAATGCAAAATATCGCCAAGATGACAAGCCACTCGATGAAAAATGCCGCTGCTGCGCCTGCACAAATTACTCACGTGCTTACTTACATCACTTGGTAAAATCTTCAGAAATACTTGGTTCAATGCTGATGTCAGAGCATAATATCTTCTACTATCAAGATTTGATGAGAGACATTCGATTGATGATTGAGGAAAAAAAATTCGAGAAATTTGCGCGAGATTTTTTTCAAAAAGAAACGGTAAGCGAGATGTTGGTTGAATAGAATTTTTTACTGCGCGTTGCTGGCCTTCCTTAATTTAATCAAATTCGAAATTTATGAAAAAATTTTTAACAATTTTTGCCTTATTGGCTTTTACCTCAACAATCTGTCAAGCCGCGCCAGATGCCGCTCCTTCCGCTAGTTCTGAAAGGGGATTTGCTGCCGATAAGTTAGCTAGTTCAAATGATAAAAAAGCCATGCCGCAACGTCGAGAAGAGCGTATGCAAAATGCCTCTCCAGAAGAGCGGGCAAGAATGGAAAAACGTCACCAAGTTATGAAATCTCTAACTCCGTTGCAAAGAGAAGAAGTGAAAAAAGAAATGGAAAGACATCGCGCTGAGATGAAAAGAATTACTGGTCAGGATTTAGTGCCATCTGCTCCAACATCTAAAGAAGCCGGCGTTTATTAGTCGCTCTTACTTAAAAAAACTTGAGGCGGGACTTAAAAACTCCCGCCTTTTTTACGTCTCTTGTTAATTTCTTTTTTGTTCCTAGCTTGCTTGGCGCTTGTGGTTCGTAAGGGCTGCACGCTATGGTGATAAATGCATTTCGTAATAAACGTTATGGACCTGGGGGCGGTACCCAGCACCTCCACCGAGAAAACAGCCTTAACGGCTGTTTTCGGCTTACGATCTAATTTCAAGGCACATCGCTTGTGTGGCAACGCCTTCTCCCAGATTTATGAAAATCTGTGACGAAGGTTATTTGAGCCATTCTCTTGAAAATTTCGGTTAGGGGGGTGAATAGCTTTCGACATTCGCTAAAGGGAATGATTTTACTCGGTTGAGAAACTGCCGGTCTTAGAGGCGCAAGCTTTACGGACATCCGTTCAAAACAAGTAAACGCAAACGATAACTTTGCTAATGACAATTTCGAATTTGCTAAAGTGGCTGTAGCTGCTTAGCATAAGTGATCTTGTCGGGGTTCGCCCGGGCACCTTTCAACAGAAGCCCGGGCATTTTTTTCGGCCTAATTTTACTCATTTTCATCATGCAAGACCAAATCGGATATGACGACATAATTGAAAAGGCGATGCGTTCTGTGATTCGTGCCAGCTTGCAAAAAGTACAAAAAACTGGTTTGCCCGGGAAGCATTACTTCGTCATTACCTTTGCTACGCGCTTTCCTGAAACTGTGATTTCTAAAAAGCTGCTCGAGAAATATCCGGAAGAAATGACCATTGTCATGCAGCACCAATATCGCGGCCTCGTTGTTGAAGATGACTATTTTGAAGTGTCGCTGAGCTTCGTTGGAAAATATGAAAAATTGCACGTTCCATACAAGGCAATCACTTCTTTTTCTGATCCTTCGATGAATTTTGCGCTTAAGTTCAGCATGAATTATAGCGAGTTTGAACATCCTGAGGACGTTGATTTTGGTGAATCAAATCGAGCCAATAAAAATTTAAATACCGATAAGAAGTCTGCTGGCGTTGATTTGTCGGCTAAAGTTATATCTCTTGATGCTTTCCGTAAAAATAAGGATTCTAACAGCGCAGAGTAACTTTTTTCAATGATATCACAGTTTCTATTTCTTGTTCTCACTTATTTCGTTTCTGCAATCCCCTTCGGTCTAGTTCTGGGAAAAGTTTTTGCACAAAAAGATGTTCGGGAATTTGGCTCTAAAAATATCGGTGCAACCAACGTAGCACGCGTGCTTGGCAAAAAACTTGGTTTAGCGACGCTGCTACTTGACGGTCTCAAGGGCGCAATAATGCTAATCATAGCTCGCTTTGCTTTTTATGATTCTTCCCATCTTCATTTGTTTTTAGTTCTTGTTGCAGCAGTTGCGGTGGCCGCTCACATCTATCCAATTTATCTGCAATTCAAAGGTGGCAAGGGTGTTGCAACTGCAATTGCCACAATCTTCGCGCTCGATCCAGCGGTTGGATTTTTGATGATTTGTTTTTGGATCCTGTCTTTTTGCTTGTTTCGTATTTCTTCTATCGCCTCTCTGCTCTCGATTTTTTCCTCAATCATACTCTCTTCCGTCCATGATGCTCCCATGTCGCAAATGATTTTCTGCTCTATACTCTTTGCGTTGATTTTATATCGTCACAAAGAAAATTTGCTGCGCCTAATGACTGGCGAAGAGAAAAAACTTTAGCATGAAATCCTCAGATAAACTGATCCTGGCCCTTGACGTTCCTGACTTTGTTGCCGCAAAAAATTTAATCGATGAACTTGGCGACGAAATTTCTTTCTACAAAATCGGCCTCGAATTGATGATGAGTGGCGATTATTTTCGCCTTATTGACTTCCTTAAAAGCCGCCAAAAAAAAATTTTCACCGACCTAAAGCTCTACGACATTTCACAAACAGTTGGACGCGCCGTAAAAAATCTTGCCGGCCACGAAATTGATCTTTTGACCATCCACGCGGCAAGCCAAGGAATCATGGAGCAGGCCGCGCAAAATAAGGGCAAAATGCAAGTAATTGCTGTGACGGTTTTAACCAATCTTGACCAAAAAGATTTGCGCGAAATGGGTTTTGATCCTTCGGTTTCCTTAGAAGAACTTGTATTAAAAAAAGCCGCGCTGACCCTTAAATCAGGCCTTGATGGCGTTGTTGCTTCTGGTGTTGAAGCAAAAAATTTACGCCAAAATCTTGGTAAGGATTTTCTTATCATTAGTCCTGGAATCAGGCTAGAGGCGGTTGTAAATGATGATCAAAAACAGGTTTGCGACGTAAAAACTGCACTTGCTAATGGCTCATCTTACCTTGTCGTTGGCCGCCCAATTACTCGTGCGCAGAGCCCAAAAGAGGCGGCGAAGCTGTTCAAAAAATTTATCATTTAACATTTTACGGTTTAATTTCCTTTTGTTCCAACCTCTAAAATCAAAAGGAAATGCTTACCATCTCCCAGATTTTTTCTGGCGTAAAAAGTAAATTTGAAATCGCTCCAAGCCTTGATTCATGCGGCTTGCAGCCAGTTGAAGAAATCACTCTTGATTCGCGCTTAGCGAAAAAAAATTCGATTTTTTTTGCACTTCCTGGTCAAAGCCAGAATGGCGAAAAATTTATCGACGATGCGCTTAAAAACGGCGCCACTGTCATAGTTTCAACGTCAAAACGCGCTGAGGGCGGCCATATTCAAATCATTTGTGAAGATGTTTTTGCGCTGCTTGTTGAAGTTCTGCAGATTTTTTATACACCGCTTCCAGCCAATATCTACGCTATTACTGGTACAAATGGAAAAACTTCGAGCGCAGAATTTACGCGCCAAATTCTAAATTTTTTAGGAAAGAAATCTGCTTCAGTTGGAACGCTTGGTGTGTTTTCAAGTCACGAAATTGAAGGGTTGCAGCAATCTTCACTGACAACGCCCGACATTGTTTCGCTCTACAAAAATTTACAAATTTTGAAAAAAAATGGCGTTGATGACGTTGCACTCGAAGTGAGCTCAATTGGCCTGCATCAAGGCCGCATCGCTGGTTTGAAAATCTCTGTTGGCGCTTTTACCAACTTCACGCAAGACCATCTCGATTATCACAAAAGCATGGAAGAATATCTGCGCTGCAAAACTTTGCTTTTCAGCAGCGTCCTAGAAAATAGCGCCACGGTTGTTCTTAATTGCGACATCGAAGAATTTCCTTTGATCAAAAAAACTTGCGACGAGCGCAATTTAAAAGTAATTGAATATGGCTTCAAAGCCCACCAATTAAAGCTGCAAAAAATTGAACAACTTGACTTTGGTCAAAGAGTTTTCTTTGAATTTAGTCAAAAAACTTACTCATTTGAACTCTCAACAAGCGGCGATTTTCAGGCTTTCAACGCAGTTTGCGCCTTAGGAAATGTCTTGGCAAAAAACCCATTAAGCGAAGAAGAATTAAGTGAGTTGCTGAAAAATTTCAACCAGCTGCAGCCAGCGCCAGGGCGTATGCAGCGCGTTGCCACCTTACCAAATGGCGCGCAAGTTTTTATTGATTTTGCACATTCGCCAGACGCGCTAAAAAATGTTTTGCAGCTTGCCAAAAAAATTTCCAAAGCTCGAGTTTTAGTTTTATTTGGTTGCGGCGGAAATCGCGATGCAGCTAAGCGGCCTTTGATGGGAGCTATTGCATCAGACTTAGCGGATTTGGTAATTGTTAGCGACGATAATCCGCGCAAAGAAGATGCGGCGTTGATTAGAAAAGAAATTTTACAAAAATGCGATATGACAAAAACCCTTGAAATTGCTGGTCGCAAAGACGCAATTATTCACGCGCTAAAAATTTTACAGCCCTCAGATATTTTGATTTTGGCCGGAAAAGGGCATGAAAAATATCAGATAATTGGTGAAGAAAAATTCAAATTTGATGAAGAAGAAATTGTAAAAAATGCTCTCAAAAACTAGCCAAAATAACAATTTAGAAGAACATTTGCGCAGCCGCTTTGGAGTTGAGTTTGCCGATCTTTATGAGCGCGAAGGTTTGCTGAAAATTGATCAAAAATTTTTCGAATTTCTGGCGCAAAAAAATCTGCAAGTTGCAGAAAATTTTTTGGCGCTGAAAAAAAATCCGCCGGCTTTTTCTCTTCCACATCAATCAGCTGTTTTAATAGATCTGGCGCGACTTCTTGAGGATTTTTTGGTCGAGCTTTTCGACATCAAAACCGCAAACGAAGCACTCAAAAAACAACATGACGATCTGCAAAAAATTTACGTTGCACGCCGTGAATTTGTGCAACGAGTTGTCGCAAAAAAATTTAGTCAATGCCCTGCGGGCGTTGATGGATTGCGGATCATCGCTGATTTAAAAATTTCTTTTACTGAAATTGACGAGCTTGAACAAAAACTCGCTGATGAAATTTTAGCCGAGAAAAATCTTGAAGTTTTAGAAAATTATTCTGCTTGGGCGCTCTACAGCCAAGAAGGTCGCAAGCTGCACAAAGAAGGTGCGTTGTTCATTTTACCGCAAAAAATTGATCACCAAAATCTTGTTGAAAAAGCCCCAGAAAAAAAATCACGCGATGGTTTTGATTTAACTGACAAGGGCTTTGGACTCAACAGAGCGCTGGCTGAAAGCCATTACTGCATTTTTTGTCACAAGCAGGAAAAAGATTCTTGTCGCAAAGGTTTTGAACAAAAAAATCCAGCGGAGGGAAAAGTTGAAATCAAAGTAGACCCTCTTGGCATAAGGCTTGAGGGCTGCCCGCTGAAGGAAAAAATTTCTGAGATGAATTTGCTAAAGTCGCAAGGTTCATCACTTGGCGCCTTGGCAATTGCCGCGCTAGATAACCCAATGCTTGCTGGCACCGGACATCGAATTTGCAACGACTGCATGAAGTCTTGCATCTATCAGAAGCAAGATCCCGTGGACATTCCGCAGGTTGAAACGCGTGTGCTCAAAGATGTTTTGGCGCTGCCTTATGGCTTTGAAATTTACTCGTTGTTGACGCGATGGAATCCACTAAATTTGCAGGAAAATTTGCCAAAGGAAAATAGTGGAAAAAAAGTTTTGGTCTGTGGTTTGGGCCCCGCTGGATACACGTTGGCGCACTATTTATTAAATGATGGTCACGAAGTTGTGGCAATCGATGGTCTGAAAATTGAGCCGCTAAATTCAGAAATTTCTGGCGTGGATATTTTTGGTTCGCGCCAAAAATTCCGACCAATAAAATTTTTGGATGAAATTTATGAACCACTGTCAAGCCGCGTTATTGCTGGTTTTGGCGGTGTTGTTGAATATGGCATCACCTCGCGTTTTGATAAAAACTTCCTCAAGGTAATTCGCCTGCTGCTTGAGCGCAGAAAAAATTTTCGCATGTTTGGCGGCCTTCGTTTTGGCTCGTCAATCACTGACAAAATTGCTTTTGAGCAATATGGTTTTGATCACGTTGCGCTCTGCATTGGTGCGGGTCGGCCAAATATCATCAACATCAAAAACAACTTCGCTAAAGGCATTCGTATGGCGTCAGATTTTTTGATGTCGCTGCAATTAACCGGTGCGTTTAAGGAAGAACTTTTCACCAATTTGCAAGTGCGCATGCCAGCTTTGGTAATTGGCGGAGGCCTTACGGCTGTTGACGTTGCTTGCGAAGTGCAGGCTTATTATTTGGTGCAAATAAAAAAATTCGCTAAGCGCGTTTCACTAATTGGTCGTGAAAAAATCTTCGCAATTTTGAGTGTGGAAGAAAAAGAAATTGCCGAAGAATTTTTGCGTGATGAAGAAAAATTGCGCCGCGGGATTACCAATTTCTGCTCGGTAAAAATTCTCTATCGCAAAAAAATGCAAGACTCCCCAGCTTACAGGCTGAACCATCAAGAGCTGACTAAGGCTTTTGAGGAAGGTGTGGAATTTGTTGAAAATGTCACGCCCCTTGCAGCTGACTTAGATGAATTTGGTGCAATAAAAAATCTGCTTTGTGCTGACGAAAAACAATTTGCCTGCCGTTCACTTTTTGTTGCTGCAGGAACTTCGCCAAATCTTTCGCCAGTAATTGAAGATGCTTTGGATATTCCGTTTGCAGGTAAGTATTTCAAGGCTTTGCGCCCTGGAAGTGTGATTACAAAAATTGACGAAAATTCAAAAAAAGCGGTGAGTTTTCTTGGTGATTTACATCCACTTTTTGAAGGAAATGTGGTGAAGGCGATGGCCAGCGCTAAGTTGGGATATCAAGAAATCAGCGAAATTCTTAGCAAAACAAGAAGCGATAAAACGCAAATTACGCGCGATTTTGCAGCGGATTTTTTAGTAAAAATTGAGAAAGTTGAAAGGCTGTCAAATCACGCCGTTGAAGTCTTCGTAAAGGCTCCGCTTCTGGCACGTCAAACCAAAGTTGGTCAAATTTTTCGTCTACAAAATTATCACGCTTTTGCAAAAAAAATTGGTGATCAATTGAATGCAATGGAAGGTGTCACGGTGACGGCGCTGTTTGTTGATGAAGAGCGGGGAGTGATTAGTGGAATTGTTGTTGAAACTGGCGGCTCAACTTCGCTGATTAAAAATTTTAAATCTGGTGAGCCTTGTGTTTTCATGGGTCCAAGCGGAACACCAACAGAAATTCCACAAAAGGAAAAAGTAGTTTTTATTGGTGGTGGCAGAGGAAATCAGCCACTGACGGCTTTAGCTGAAGCCTTTAGCGCCAACGGTTGCGAGGTGATTTTCTTTGCCGGTTATCGCAAAAATGATTTTGTTGTGCGGCAAGAAAGAATGGAAAATTCTTGCGCAAAAATGATTTTTGCAGTTGAGGAAGAAGCGCCAAATTTAAAATTACAAAAGCCCTCAAGCCTTCAGTTGCAAGGCTCAATAATTGATGCGATAAAAACTTATTTCGCCAAAAATCCGCAAAAAATTGATCGCATTTTTGCAATTGGAAATGATGCGATGATGCATGAAGTGGCAAAACTTCGTCACCAAAATTTAGTGACAGAATTTGCGCAAGCGCGTTTTGCAATCACCAGTCTCAACGCTCCAATGCAATGTATGATGAAAGGAGTTTGTTCGCAATGTTTGCAAAAACGTGTGAATGAAAAAGGAGAAGAGGATTTTTTTTACAGCTGTGCAAGCCAAGATCAAAATACGGACAAGCTAGATTTTGCGCACCTTCAGGCAAGGTGTGAGCAAAATGCGCTGATGGAAAAAACAACGAAACTGTGGATTGAATTTTTGGGTATTTGACCTTTTTGTCATCCTTGAAGCCGAAGGCTCAAAGCTAGCGTAATTCAAAGATGACGAGGCTGCTCTTTAGTGAACTTGCGCTAAATTATGATGATGAGCGCGCTGCGCCAGAACCTCATCTTGGAAATGGTGGCCTTCTTTTTCGTGAGTTGCTTCAACGCCAGAACTTTTGCAAACTAGGCTAATTAACGCATCGCCGCTTTCTCTGCCGCAAGCAATATCTTTGTAGGTTGCTTTCATTTCTTCTTGTTTGGTCGCTAACACTTCGATCATTTCTGCATAACATTTTACCGACAAAGCCTGTGCTTCTTTTTCGCTTTTGCAGGCGGAAATTGCTGCGATATTTTCTTCGCTAAATCTGTCGGCAAGTGCTCTTGATGTAGCGGCAGAAACAGCTGCATCATGTGAAGGATTTAAGATTTCGTAAGAAGCAAAGATTTTTTCTTGCTCTCTGTCTTGCAATGTTCCCGAGATAACTTTTGCAGCAAGTGTGAATGGTTTAACAAAAGAACCAAATGGTATGGCGTCTGCTAATTCATTAGCGCCGGAAGCAAGTCTGGCGAAGCCTTTGCGTCTTGTTTCGAAAGAATCGGATAGGCTTGTTGCGCCAAACATATCGTTATTTAACGCACGAAGTTTGTTGTGAAAAGCGAGGACGTTAATTGCCTGATCTTCATTTAAGGCAGCGCCTTTTGAGGCGGCGTAAGTTTGGATATTTTCTACAACGCTAGTGCGATTTGGACCAGGAGGAATGTCAGTTTCAACAAATGCCATACTAGTTAATCACAGTAACCGCGCGGCGATTTTTTGCCATTGATTCATCATCAGCGCCAAAGAAAGCAGGGCGTTCTTTACCGTAAGAGATGACTTGAATGCGCGATTCAGCAACGCCTTTTTCAAGCAAATAATTTTTAGCAGAGTTGGCTCTTTTTTCACCAAGTGCGATGTTATATTCACGAGTGCCGCGTTCGTCACAATGGCCTTCGATTGTCACTTTAATTGAAGTGTCGCTTTTCAACCATTCAGCTTGTGTATCGAGGATTTTCTTAGCTTCGTCGTTAATTTCTGATGAGTCATAGTTGAACAAAACGCGGTCTTGAACTTCAATTTCTTCGCCTTCGATTTTAGTTTGATTATCAAGCTCAACCGCCTGTGCTTCGTTCTCTACGGTTTGGTAGGGCTCTTGCTTATCGTCGATTTTTTCTTGCGCGCTTTCAGCATTTTTTTCGTCAGATTCTTTGGAAGTAAGCGACATATTTTTGCATGAAGCTAAGAGAAAAATTAACGCAAAAAACGACAGTTTTTTAAACATTTGGAACCCCTGATATTGTTGGTTGGAAGGCAGAAATCGTAAGCAAGAAATCGCTTGGAAAAGTAAAAGTAGCTTGCCTAATGTCAAGAAATTGACCCGTGGTTTTTTGCGGGATTTTTTTTTGTAATTTTTCGTTTTTTTTCCGCAAAATTTTTTAACATATTTTATGTCAGGACGTCCAATAGATCCAGTTTTGCCCGGCGGAAATTTATCCGAACAGCAGGTTGGAATGTTGTTTCAAACTGTTGTGGCTGCTGCAGTTGGAAGATTGAACGGCAGAGATCTTGTCGGAAATGATGCGGTTGCTGCGGTTGCTGCTCATGGTGAAGTTAATCGTTATTTTACTGATCCTCGCGCTACTAACGAATTCATTATTGGTGAAGTTAATAGTTTTATTAGAGCAAGCGTAGCAGGTGACAAACAAGTTCTAGTTCTTAATCGTCTTGATCGTACCACCGAAGCTGATTTGCGTGCAGCAGCAAGAGATGGAAGGGCGCATCAAAATCCGGTTACGCATTGGACAGTTTTATGCTTAGAAAAAAATGCTGATGGCAGTCTTGCTGTGAGTTATGCTGATTCAGTTCGTCCTGGTGTCGATAATGTAATTCCTCCGCAAATCTCTGCTGCGGTTAATCGCGCCGCTACTGCTCTAGGAGTTGGTGTTGGTTTTCGTCCTTTTCAATCAGTAATGCAAACTGGTGCAAATTGCGGTTATTACGCGGTTTGGAATGCGATGCGAATGCTTGGTTTTGAAAGACATGTTGAAGCTGATCCCGAGCAATTTGTTGCAAGACAAAGAGCTGCTTTAATGCGCGGTGAGGCTGATGGAGGGTTACCTGATGTAGCTCCTCAGCTTCCACCAGAGCCAAGGCGCGCACCTCCCTCTGAGCAAGTTCCGCCACCACTTGTGCCGCCGCGCGCGACGGTTCCGCCACCACTTGTGCCGCCGCGCGCGACGGTTCCGCCACCACTTGTGCCGCCGCGCGCGACGGTTCCGCCTTCAGCTGCAGAAATTAAGCCAGCTATTTCCCTAGCACCAAAAACTGAAGCGCCTCCAGCTTCAGCTGCAAAGTCAACAACGGCAGCAACCACAAAACCCGCGGCCTCTTCTTTGGCACCTGGTGCAAAACCTTCGGTTGCTGCTAAAGATTCTAAAAAGTCTCTGGTAAAAAAATTATCTCTCGATGGTCCTTTGGGAAGGAGGATTACCAGAGTTCGAGAGGATTTGTACCGCAAATATAAGGCCCCAGCACTGAGGATTAGTGAAGAAGTTTATAATAAAATTTATCGCGATTTAGTTGATGCCGATGATGACAAGTTCGAAGAACTTTATGCCCAGTACGAAGATATCTTCGCTGAAAGAAAACTTCGCGTTGAACAGTATGAAAATGTTTTGCGTCAACAAGATGAAATTCGCAGAGGCGAACTTATTAACAGTTCAAAGCCCGGAACTTACAATTTAAAGCAACTCATTGATGGACATGAATCGATGCTTCCTATCAGTGGCGAGGCGCCAAACTGGGAAGAGGGGAAGCATGGCTATCATCGCGATCCCGGTTCGCATACTTGGTCTTTTTTAGGTGGAACGGAAGAGGAATATCAGCGAATCATCAATGATAAAATGCCGCGCGTTTGGACTACGATGCCGCCGACATCTTATCGCAATGCCGTGTTTGATGCAGCTGGAGGTGTAGCAGGCGGACGCACGCTAGATGAGTTAAGGGTAAGTGATGAACGAATCCGCATCTTGCTTGAAGAAGGACGTGAAGCGACGCCAAAAGAATTAAAAAAGGTTCGTAAATTTAATCCGTTTATTAATCGCGTAAGTAACGTTGCAGAATCTGCGGTTGGTGCGGTTAATGGTTTGGTGAACGTAGTTGGTCGAGGCGTTATCTCAGAATCGTCGGTTCCAAAAGATCGGCGCTATCGCGAATATAAAGAGCACGAAAGAAGATTATTAGCAACCCTAGCACATAGAATGGCTCCGTCAAAAGAGATCTATGAGCAGATGATGTTGCGTATTAACGAGTTTGGCGATCTTGATGACGAGTTGTTTAATGAAACAACAATTTCGCGTCTGGGTGATATGGTTCTTGCGCTGGCAAGAGATAGTGGAAAATTTTCAGAAGAGCAGTTGAAGGCTGCAGAAAAAGAATTGCGTGAGCGTGAAAAGCAGTTTTACGAAGGTCTAAAAAAAATCGTTGGTTGGGAAGATAGGGCGACGATGTTGCGCTATCTCAACCTTTGTTTGCTTCTAATACCAGTTGGCGGATTCACGCCAATTCTTTCTGAATTTTTTACTTGGACTGATTTTTTAGAGGTTTTTGGGCCGATTTTTGATTCCTCTAAAGGTTTCTTTCAGGGCTTGGCTGATGTTGCTAAAAGCAGCTCTTTAGGACCTATTGGTGAGGCTGCCGACGTTCTTGGTGTTGATGATACAATTAATTTCATTGGCGACTTGCCAATCATTAGCATTGCTGGAGATGCGATTGATTTGATGATGGATAACTCAATCACGACGAACCTTTTTTCGGCTTTAAGACCGCTGCTTGGCTCGCCTTTGATACCGCTTTATGTTGCTGGAGTTTACAGCTTAGTGCGTTTTGAAAAAGAGCTCACGCATCACCTTGAATCGAAAAAATTTACCGAAGAGCAAAAAAAAGCTATTGAGGATTTGGCGGCTGGAATTTCCAAGAAAATGGATGGCTCGGCAATGCTGCCAAAAGTGGAAGAATTCGTGAAAAGAAAAGGAGAGATTGAAAAGCAAGTGCGCCTCCAAGTTGCTTGCGCACGCTTCATTGCAAAGGGTGATTTTGAGGCATTGAAAATTTTCGACGAATTTACTTTTGGTCCAGATGGTGGTAGCGCAAAACATACCTTATCTCATTTAAGTAAAGCTGGTGGTGCGCCAATAGACGAAAAGACAGCTTTGAAGATGTTGTTAAAGCATCCAAAATCTGCAGAAATCATCGACAAATTTTCTATGCTGCATGCTTGCGGATATGATTTATCGGCACTTCCATCTGATGAAGCGGCAAGAAAAGCATCTTCTGAGAAAGGAAAAGAAATGATACATCGTGAAGCAATTGAGAAAAAAGCTGCAGAATTTGACTTCCGCCCGCGCGGCGCAACTGATGCAGAAAGATTTGCCAGCCTCGAAGCGCAAATACGCCAACAGGAAATAGACCAAATGATGGAAATTGTTCAGATGAACATACGTTCAGTTGATAAGCCGGTTGCAGCCACTGCTGCAGATAGCGCAGTAGTTCCTGATTCTGCCTCAAAAGCGCCTCCTGCAGCGCCAAGTCAAGATAAAATGAATCGTCCAGTAAGGGCTCCTGGCCTTTCGCCGCGAGGTCCGCGAGGTTTTCCTCTTGGCGTCGCGTCGTACACTCCTTCAATTGCGGTGTGATCAAATTAATGAAAATTTCTTACACTTACATCACAACGCAGAAAAAATTAGACGAACTTGTTGCAGCAATTCTTGGGCGAAAAATTGTTGCGCTCGACACAGAGTTTACGCGGCAAAGCACTTATTATCCGATTCTTTCAATAATCCAAGTTGCACTAAGAAATCAGCAAAATTTACAAGAGTCTTTCATCATCGATTCTTTGGCAAACCTTGATTTAAGCGGCTTTTACGCGATCATTAGCAATCCAGAAATAGTTAAAATTTTTCACTCATCAGAACAAGATTTGCAGATTATTTTTCAAAAATCGCGAATCCTTCCGCAGTCAATTTTTGATACACAACTTGCGGCAAATTTTTGTGGTTTTGGTTGTGGAGTTGGCTATTCAAATTTGGTCGAAAAAATCTTTGGAGTTTCAATTGATAAGAAACAGCAAAGAAGCGATTGGCAGAGGCGTCCGCTTAGTTCTAAGCAAATTGAATATGCAATTTCTGACGTGATTTTTCTTGAAGAAATCTACGAAAAATTTTCGGCAATTTTACGCAAGCTGAATTTTGAAAAATACTATGAGCAAGAGGCGATAAGTTTTGTTCAAGCCAGCCTTTTTCGCAGCGAAGAAAATCTCATCAAAAATTTTACGCTGCGAAATAAAAGCCAGGTCGAGCTTGCTAGAATCAGGCATCTAATCACCTGGCGAGAAAAATTTGCGCGTGAATTTGATGTGCCAAGAAGGCATTTATTAGAAGATGATGCGATTGAAAAATTGGCCGCGCTCGATTTTGAAAATGTTTCTTTAAGTAAGAAATTTGGCGCTGAAATTTTACCAAAAATTAAAAGTGATTTAGAAAAAATTTCTGAGAGCGATGGCTCAATTATACCTAGAGAATCAATGACTTCAGAGCAGAAAGAGCTTTTTCAAAAAGCAAAAAACACCATATCAAAAATTAGTGTTTCGACAAAATTTAGTGAGCAGTTTTTGTTGACGAATTCCAATCTCCGGAAAATTATTTTAGACAAAGACGCTTTCGACAAAACTATTACCGGATGGCGCCGTGAGCTGTTTGGCAACGAATTACAAAAATTAATTTATTAAAAATATGACCAAAGTTTTTATCGCAAATTGGAAAATGAATCATTCGTTTGACGAAGCTAATGACTGGCTAGACGAATTTTTCAGTGCCTACACAGCTAACTACGAGAAGGTTTCGCAGCAGGCTATGATAGTATGTCCGCCAAATTTATTACTCGATTATTTGGACGGCGAGTTGATGCAAGATGGGTTTGATCAGCTTGAACAAGAGTTAAAACAACAAGGTCGCTCAATTACCGATATCGCTGAAGAAGAATTTCGTGAAATCGTGCTAAACCAGCGCCCAATCAGGCTTGGTGCACAAAATTGTCATCACGAAAAAAGTGGATCTTTCACCGGCGAAGTCAGTGCAGAAATGTTGCGCAGAGCTGGCTGCGAATATGTGATTTTGGGTCACTCTGAGCGTCGTCAATTTTGTTTTGAAACGGATGACTTGGTGGCAAAAAAAGTAAAAGCAGCAATCTCTGGAGGTATGCACCCAGTGGTTTGCGTTGGTGAGTCGCAAGAAATTCGCGACAGCAAAAATCACGTCGAATTTGTGTTAAAACAGATAAAAAATTCTTTGCCGCGTGAGCAAAAAATTAATGATTTGCTGATTGCTTATGAACCAGTTTGGGCAATTGGCAGCGGCGTTACTCCAAGTATTGCTGAGATTTCGGAAATGACTAAGGCAATAAAAAGTTTTTTTGCAAAAGAGCTTGTCGGCCTAGCGCAAAATTTATTCGTGCTTTACGGTGGATCAGTTTCGGTTGAAAATTCCAAAGAAATTATGGCAATTGCCGAACTCGACGGGCTCTTGATTGGCAAGGCCAGCCTCAGTGCCCACGACTTTGTTGCAATCTGCTCTAACTAACTTCAACAGCGCTCTAAAAATTTTTTTTATGACTCAAAACTTCCGTATCGAAACTGACTCTTTTGGCGAAATAAAAGTTCCCGCCGACGCTTATTACGCCGCGCAAACACAACGTTCGCGCCAAAATTTTCCAATCCAAAATGACAATCCTGGCCACAAAATGCCCAAGGAAGTTATTTGTGCGATGTTGATGATTAAAAAAGCCGCGGCCCTTGCCAATAAAGACTTGATGGCATCTGATCCAAAGTCTGATGAGTTCAAAAAATTCTCGCCAGATTTAGCCGATAAAATCAGCGCCGCAGTTGATGAAATTCTTTCGCGCTTCGATTTTTTTTATGAAAATCATTTTCCTCTTGTTGTTTGGCAAACCGGCTCGGGCACGCAAACCAACATGAATGTGAATGAAGTAATCGCTTCAGTTGCCAATGAAAAAGTAAATGGAGTGCGTGGCGGAAAATCGCCAGTTCATCCAAATGACCACGTAAATTTAGGACAAAGTTCAAACGACACTTTCCCTACAGCCATGCATGTTGCCACCGTTTTGACAGTTTATGAAAAATTGCTGCCAACCTTGGTTCGTTTTGCCAATGAGCTTGGAAAAAAAGAAAAAGAATTTTCAGACATCATCAAAATTGGTCGCACACACACGCAAGATGCAACGCCTGTCACTTTGGGTCAGGAATTTTCGGCGTACAAAGTTCAGGCGCAAACTGCTGCAGTGTTTATTTCGCAGGCAATTTCTTACGTAACTCATCTAGCGCAAGGCGGCACGGCTGTTGGAACTGGACTAAATTGTCATCCAAAATTTGCCGAAAAATTTGCACAAAAAATTACTGAAGTTTCCGGCCTAAAAAATCTTCATCAGCAACTTTTGAATTTGGAATTAGGTCGCACAACTTTGGCTGATGGTGTGTGGAAAGTGAAAGATTCAAATCTTGCCAAGCTGGGCCTGAATTATGCTGATGCCTTTCATACCAATAAAAATAAATTCTTCGCTTTGGCCTGCAATGACGAGCTGATCAACCTCTCTGGCGCGCTAAATTCACTTGCCGCGTCAGTCATGAAAATCGCCAACGACATTCGTTTCCTAGCTTCCGGACCACGCTCTGGCCTTGGCGAAATCAGCCTTCCTGAAAATGAACCTGGCTCATCAATTATGCCTGGAAAAGTAAATCCAACGCAATGCGAAGCGTTAACAATGATTGCTTGTCAAGTAATGGGCAACCACGTGGCTATCACTGTTGGCGGCTCAAACGGACATTTCGAATTAAATGTTTTTCGTCCAATGATCATTCGCAACATTATTGAATCGATCAATCTTTTGAATGACGGCATCAACAGTTTCATCGATCAATGTCTGCTTGGAATTGAAGCAAATCGCGAGCGCATCACTCAACTTCTTGAGCAATCTCTGATGCTGGTGACCGCACTAAATCCTTATATTGGCTATGACAACGCCGCAAAAATCGCTAAAAAAGCGCATAAGGAAGGAACGACTTTGAAGCAAGCAGCTCTAGCTTCTGGTCTGGTAACCGAAGCTCAGTTTGATGAGTGGGTTGATCCAAAAAAGATGATTTAAAAAAACCAATAAAAACCACAAAAAAACCCAAATATGAAAAGCGAACTAGAAATTTTCGAAAAATTTAAAATCCGCCGCCACTTTGACGAAACGAAGAAAAAATGTTTTTTTTCCGTTGTTGATATTGTGGCCGCATTGACGCAGCAAAGCGATTTTCAGAAGGCTAGGAAATATTGGAATAAGCTTAAGGAGAGGCTGACAAGTGAAGGAAGTGAACTGGTGACAAATTGTCACCAGTTGAAAATGACTGCCGAAGACGGGAAAATGCGAGCCACAGATGTAGCTGATCTTGAAACCATCTTTCGCCTCATTCAGTCAATCCCAAGCCCAAAAGCCGAGCCAATAAAAATGTGGCTTGCGAAAGTTGGAAATGAGCGCATTCAAGAAATTACTGATCCTGAGCAATCTTTAAATCGCGCGCGCCAGAATTGGCAAAAGCATGGGTATCACAATCTCGTCATCCTTGAATTACGAAGTAATTCGAGGATCTCGTGCGTTTTACCGCTAAACAAATCAAGATCCTCGAAGCCTTCAGCTTCAAGGATGACGGCATTAAAAAACTGAAGTGACATGAGCCAAAGCAGCAATAATTTCGACATCGTAATCATTGGTGGATCATTCGCCGGAATGACAGCGGCGCTTGCTTTGGCAGGCGTTTCACCAGATCTAAAAATTGCGATTATCGAAAAACAAAATATCCTTGAAGTCGCACGCAATGCTGATGGGCGGGCTTATGCAATTTCTTCGGCTTCGCTAAAACTTTTCGAAGAAATTGGAATTTATGACGAGTTGCAACTTCATGCTGGAAAAATTTCTGACATAAAAATAACAGATCACAAATCGCCATTCATCCTTGATTTCATTGGGCTGGAAGTTGATGAAAAAAACGGCCAGCTGGGACAAATAATTGAAAATTATCACATCTTTAACGCGTTAAAAAATCGCGCTGTTGCAACAAAAAATATCACGTTTTTTTGCCCAAATTTTTATCGCGAAATTTCTTTCGGGCAAAAAGTGGTAATTGCTTTGGACGATGGAAAAGAAATTTCCACAAAAATTGCTCTGGCCTGTGATGGCCGTTTCTCTAAGCTTCGCGAGCTTTATCAAATTCCAACTACACAAAAAAATTATCACCAAGTGGCGATTGTTTTTAGTATAAAACATGAACGTCCGCACGTTGATGTTGCTTACGAAAAATTTTTACCAGGCGGGCCGCTAGCAATTTTGCCGCTAAAAAACAGCTGCGAGTCATCAATTGTGCTAATTGTGCCACAGCAACAGGCGCAAGCTTTCATGGCGCTTGATGAAAAAAATTTCGCTGTGCAGTTGATGAAAAAAATGGAAAATTGTTTGGGCGAAGTTGAGGTAATTTCCGAAAAATTTTCTTATCCTCTGATCGCCATCGAAGCGCAAAAATTTTATCACGAAAAACTTTTATTCATTGGTGACGCCGCTTGTGGCGTGCATCCAATCGCTGGTCAAGGATTCAACCTGGCAATTTCTGGCATTAAAATTTTGCGCGAATTAATTGAAACTAACTTGCGCTGTGGTCTTGATATTGGAAGCTTCAGCCTGATTTCTGCCTATAATAAAAAAGCCAAAATCGGTGCAAAAAAAATGATTGTTGCAACCGATTTACTGAATTCTTTGTTTGAAACCAAAAGCCTGACAATTGGTGTTGCACGTGACTTGGGACTTGGTTTAGTTAATCGCTTTCCTCGCCTAAAAAACTTTTTTATCAAATCCGCCGGCGGGTTTTAAATTTTAGATATGTTGATTTATCGCATCCTCTCCGTCTTACTCTTTCCTGTGCTTGAGCTCTATTTATTCTGGCGCGTGTTTAAGAAAAAAGAGGACAAAAAACGTCTCAAAGAACGTTTTGGTCATCCAACACAAATTCGCCCTGAAGGCGAGTTGGTCTGGGTTCACGCCGTCAGCGTTGGCGAAACAAATTCGGCGCTAACTTTGATTGAAGAGCTGCTGGAATTTGCGCCAGATATTTCGGTTTTACTTACCACAACAACGCTCACTTCTGCAGCAATCATCGAAGAAAAACGCGGCGCTTTTGTGGGTCGATTAATTCACCAATTTTTGCCAATTGATTCGCTTTACTGTGCGCAAGATTTTCTTGATGCCTGGTCGCCACGCACGGCAATTTTTATTGAATCAGAAATTTGGCCAAACCTTGTTGTTGAAGCGCGCAGACGCGGAATTCTAAGTTTCTTGGTCAATGCAAGAATGTCAGAAAAATCGACAAAAAGATGGCGTTTAGCACGAAAAATTGGCTTCGATATTTTCGATCAATTTGCGGCAATTTTTGCCCAAAGTGCTGATGACAAAAAGCGTTTTCAAAGCCTGACAAATCAGGAAGTTTTGCTTTATGGAAATTTAAAAATGCAAGCGCAGGCACTTCCATTTGATGCGCAAAATTTGCAGATTTTGCGTAATCAAATTGGTAGAAGAAAAATTTTCTTAGCGGCCAGCACCCATGAAACAGAAGAGCTGGCGGCAATTGAGGCGCACAAAATTTTACGTGAAAAATTTCCTGATTTGCTGACGATAATTGTGCCGCGTCATCCCAATCGCGCTGATGAAATTTCCAAAAATTTCGAAGAGCTGAAATTAAATTTTGCACGCCGAAGCAAAAAACAAAACATTGGCGCTGCTACAGAAATCTATCTCGCCGATAGTTTAGGCGAACTTGGAATTTTTTACCGACTTGCTTACGCCGCTTTTATTGGTGGATCTTTGGTAGAAGTTGGAGGACATAATCCATTTGAAGCAATCAACGTTGAATGCGCTGTAGTCACTGGTCCACACGTGTTTAACTTCCAAGAAACTTACGATAATTTATTGCAAAAAAATGGCTGCATTGTGGTTTCATCGCCAAAGGAATTGGCGCAAAAAATTGGTGATTTATTAGAAAATGAAGAAGCGCGTGAGGCCTTGTGTCTAAATGCTGCAGAGGTGACTAAGAATGAAGAAAATATCGCCAAAAAGATTGTTAAAAAAATCGACGATTTATTGATGGTTGGCGTTTAAATAACGAACTTTCAAAAATGTTTCGAATCAACAGCGAAGCCACTTACAGGCAGCAATATCAGGCCTCTACAACCAATCCTGAAAAATTCTGGGAAGAAATTTCACGCGAATTTTTTTGGCTTAAGCAGCCACAAAAAATTTCTTCCTGCGACTTAAAAAAAGCGCAGATCAAATGGTTTGAAGATGGCATCACCAACATTTCTTACAATTGTCTGGATCGACATCTGGCAAAGCGCGGCGACCAAATTGCGGTAATTTGGGAAGGTAATGAACCAAGCGATGAAGTGCAAAAAATCACTTACCGCCAGCTTCATGAAAAAACCTGCCAACTAGCCAATTTACTGGAAGAGCAAGGAATTAAAAAAGGTGATCGTGTTTGCATTTACATGCCAATGATTCCCGAGGCATTGGTTGCGATGCTTGCCTGCGTGCGCCTTGGCGCGGTGCATTGCGTGGTTTTTGCTGGATTTTCCGCGAAAGCTTTGGCGCAAAGAATGCGTGATGCGGGTGCTAAAATGCTGATTACAGCGGACTTGCTTTTTCGCGGTGATAAAAAAATTGCGCTTTTTGAAATTGCGAAAGAAGCGCTTGCAGAGTGTGGTGATGTTGAATCAGTACTGTTATTTAGTCGAAAAAATCAGCAGCAAAATCACTCGCTAAAAGCAAAAATAATTTCTTGGCAATCCGCAATCGTCAAACATTCAACCACGCACCAAGCCGCTCAGATAGCTGCTGAAGACCCATCATTCATTCTCTACACTTCCGGCTCAACTGGCAAACCGAAAGGAATTTTTCACACTACCGGCGGCTACATGACTTACGTCGCCTACAGCTTCGCCAATGTTTTTCAGCCACGCGAAAATGAAGTATTTTTTTGCAGCGCCGACATTGGTTGGATCACCGGCCACAGCTATCTCGCTTACGGCCCGCTGCTTAACGGCACAACGATTTTGATGTTCGAAGGAATCCCCACGCATCCAACGCCAGCGCGATTTTGGGAGGTTATTGACAAACACAAAGTTAACATTTTTTACACCGCACCAACGGCGATTCGATCACTAATGCAGAAGGGCGATTCCTTTGTTGATGCTTGCGATTTGTCATCACTTCGTGTTTTGGGAAGTGTCGGTGAGCCCATAAATGAAGAGGCTTGGCAATGGTATTTCGAAAAGGTTGGTAAGAAAAAATGCTCAATTGTTGATACTTGGTGGCAGACAGAAACTGGCGGAATTTTAATTTCATCATTTGCCTCGGTGCTAGATTCCAAGCCAGCCCACGCCGGTTTTCCTTTGCCTGGAATTGTGCCAGTTTTGTTTGATGATGCGGGAAATAAAATTACCGAAAAAAACAAAGTTGGAAATTTGTGCCTGGCGCAAGCCTGGCCAGGTATGGCTCGCGGCGTTTGGGGGGATGAGAAAAAATTCTTTAAAACTTATTACGAGCAATTTCCTGGCTATTATTTTGCTGGCGATGGCGCTTTGCAAAACAGCGATGGACTCTACAGAATCATTGGTCGAACTGACGACGTAATTAAAGTTTCGGGTCACCGTTTAGGCACGGCGGAAATTGAAAATGCGGTGAATCAACATGAAGCGATTTCTGAGTCAGCAGCAATTGGCGTGCCGCACGAAATCAAGGGCGAGGCGATTTATGTTTTTGCGATTTTGCATTCAGCGCGCGCAGAAGCTGCTGCAAAAAAAGAAGAAATCGAAAAAGAAATCGTCGAAATTTTGCGTAAAGAAATCGGTGCAATTGCCGCGCCGCAGAAAGTTTTTATTGTTGCTGATCTGCCAAAGACGCGCTCTGGCAAAATTATGCGCCGTATTCTGAAGAAAATTATTGCTAGTGAAGAAGATTTGGGTGATATCTCAACGCTTGTGAATCCTGATTCCGTCAACCAATTACAAAAACTATGCAACTGACTTTGATGCGTGCGAAAATTCATCGCGCCATTGTTACGCAAGCTGATCTCAATTACGAAGGTTCGATATCAATTGACGCTGAATTACTTGAGGCCTCAGGAATTTTGCTGCACGAAAAAGTCGATGTTTTGAATATCAACAATGGTCAGCGCTTTACCACTTATACAATCGCTGCCCAAAAAAGTTCGGGTGAAATAAAAATTAACGGCGCAGCGGCAAGATTAGTGCATGTTGGCGATCCAGTGATTATCATTGCTTACGCTTCGATGAGCTATGACGAAGCAAAAAATTTTCAGCCAAAAGTGCTTTTGGTTGACGAGAAAAATCGTATCAAAAACTAATCAAGAATGTCAGCACCAGAAGTTTTGCAAGCAATGTCAGCTTGGTCGCCACTAGTTGTTGGCGATAAAGTTGCAGTTTTAGAATCTTCGCACCCAATTTCAGAATTCGAAAAAGCAAGATTTGCCAAGCTGCTTAGAGGTTGGGGTTTGCAACTTCATGAAAGTCCGGCCCACGAAGATTATTTTGACGACGCTGGAACGCCGCAAGCAAGAGCAGACGCAATAATTGCCGCTTTGCGTGATGATAGTGTGAAGGCGATTTTCATGCGTGGCGGTTCTGGCGCTGACGAGGTGATTGAATGTTTGAAGAAGCGTGAAGTGGAGTTGCCAAAAAGAGGAATTCCGC
>JBIKKP010000042.1:0-11822 GCA_044360285.1 Rickettsiales bacterium | reverse complement strand
AGGCTTCGAGAATCTCGTTCGCTTCGCATCCAAGGATGACGAGCCTATTATTTATTTCACTTCTTCTGCTGCTGTCGCTTCATTCTCATCAAAGTCCAAAACCGCTTCCTTCCAGGCTTCATATTTATCGAGCGGTAAATTTCTAAGCGGGCTGCACAAGTCAATTGCGCGGCGGATGTTATCAATAGCAATTTTGTAAGGCTTGAAGCTGTTATAACGCTGCATGTCAATCATATCTTCAATTGCCAAATCGATGTAACCATCTTCGCTGATGCGAACTTTTAAACTGACGCGGATTTTGCTGCTTGATTTGCTTTCGGTAATTGCTCTGACATAACAACGATTGAGCTGCGCCTGAATATTGAATTTCTCACGCGCAGAAAGATCGATGCCTTCGATATTGTTGCTGTTTTGTTGTGTTGATGAGGCTTCTTGTGTGGCCTCACTTTTAATTTCTTCTTGCTCTTCTTTTGCCTCTTCTTTTGCGCCTAGATCGATAGTGTCTTGCTGCACTTCTTTCTTCACCTCGTCTTTATTTTTATTAGCTAGCTCATCATTTTTATTTTTACTTTCTTCTTGTTTTTTTTCTGGCGCAGCCTGCGACTTGAATTCGGCAACATCGCTTTCGCTAGGCTTAGCTATTGATTGTTCAGGCTTTGATTTGGCTATTTCTTTGTTTTGCTCCTTTACCGCATCTTTTTTGAAATCGTTAGGAGACTTAGCTTTTTTGCGAATTTCATCCTTATTTTTTTTCGACAAATCTTTCTTTGGAACTTCCTTTACAGCCTCGGTAATTTGGTTTGTTTGTTGCTCTCCAGCAATGGAAATCAAGCTTACTGAAAATTCGCTAGTCTTGTTGTCGGGAATTTTTTTGAGAGCAAAATTAGCATAAATTACCGCCAACAAAATTGAATGCAGGAACAGCGAATAGAGCAAATTCTTAATCATTGCGCCAATTCAGTCTCTAAAACGACCTGATTAAAACCAGCAAGGCTGATGGTTTTAACAACTTCCATGACACGGCCATAATCAAGGTTTTTGTCGGCGCGAATATAGATTTTATTGCTCAAATTGTTGTTGGTGATTTGCAGCAGTTGGGTTTTAAGGTTGCCGAGTTTTGTTTCTTCTTCCTGTAAAAAAATTGCCCCGTCAGATTTTACTGAAACAGAAATTGGCTGAATTTTATCTTGATTGGGATTGGCGGCGCCTTTTGGCAGGTCTATATTTACTGCGCTTGTCATCATTGGTGCGGCGACCATAAAAATTATCAGCAAAACCAGTAAAACATCGACGAAAGGTGTGATGTTTATTTCGCTGATTGTCTGGCGTTTTTTTCTGTTATTTTTCTGCTGAAAAGAAGCACCCATGGTTCCTAGATATTACTGCAGGCTTTTGTTTTTGATGACGAAAAGTTTGTCAGAAATTTCGCTATTGAAATCGATCTCGTGCAGCGTCACGCCTACAACCGAGCCGAGATCATTTTTCACTTCCATTTTTACGAAACTCAGCGGGTTCAAATCGAAAATCAAACTAAACTCACCAGCTTCTTTGCGATTTTTTTTCATGAGCGAGATTTTGATGCGATTGCTGCTTTTTTGAACGCCGGTAATCTCAACATCCTTTGCTGAAAATGAGATGTTTGGACGAGTCAGAAATGAGGCTGGAGTTGTGTTTGTGCCAAGACGCGAGGTTTCGTCAAGTTCAATGTCAACATAAGATAAAACCGAGCCGTTAACGACGATAAGAATTTTTGGTTCGGCAAGATATTCGATACGCATTTTGCCGGCGGACTCTTTGTTGCGTAAAAGAAAAAATTTCCCCTTTACCAATTTTCCTTCTGATTGTTGCGTAAAGTTTGCTGAGAGCTTGCTGATATTGTTTAAGTAATCCTCAACTTGCGTCAAATCTTGCTGATATTTTTGCAGCAAATTTTGCGCGGCAAAAGTTTTTGCCGCGCATAAACAAAAGGCTACGTAGGCGATGAGACCTACGTAGCCAAGCTTCCAAGAAATTTTGTTTTTACTTTTTGTAGTAAAGTTTTTCATCAAGAGCACCTTCTGATTTATCGACGATCAAAGTGATAGCACTGTCGCCGGTGATGTTGATAGTGGTTCTAACCATATCCAAAATTCTATCTACACCAAGAATGATGCCGATTCCTTCAATAGGCAGGCCAACCGAAGTTAAAACCATGCTCATGAAAATGATTGCGCCAGCTGGGATTCCTGCAGCGCCAATTGAACCAAGGGTGCAAGTCAAAACAAGCATTAGGTAGTTTTGAGTTGTAAGGTCAATTCCGTAAGCCTGCGCAAAGAATAGGGCGCAGATACCAAGATAAATCGCGGTGCCGTCCATATTAATGCAAACGCCAAGTGGCATCAAGAAGTTTGAGTTGGTTTTTGATACACCAAGTCTTTCTTGAAGTTGAGACATTGCTGTTGAAAGAGTTGCCTTACTGCTGCTGGTTGCAAAGGCAATTGACTGTGTGAAGAGAATTTTTTTGTAGAAAGGAAGTGGAGAAAGACGTGCGAAGAACAAAATCATGAAGCCAAAAACAACATATTGGAAAGCGCAAGCAGCCAATACAGCGGCGATGAGTTTTGCAAGTGCAGAAAGAATGTCCATACCTTGTGTACCAATGACCCAAGAGATAAAACCAAATACACCAAGTGGAGCAAGTTTGATGATGATTTCGATCATGCGGAAAGTGACACTCGAAGCGCTTGCGATAAGTTCTTTTACTGGTTTAGCTTTGTCGCCAACAAGATTGATGGTGATGCCAGTGAAGATTGAAAAAATGATGATCTGTAAAAACTGATCAGTTGCCATTGAGTTGATTGGATTAGTCGGGATCAAGTTTAGCAAAAACTCTGTAATTGTTGGCGGAGTTTTTACAATTACTGGAGTCTGCGCTTGAGTGAGATCAAGAATTGAATGAAGGTCAACCCCGGCACCTGGTTTAAAAATTATGCCGGCAGCCAGACCAATAACTACAGCAAAGATTGCGGTAAGAATGTAGCTACCAAAACCTTTAATGCCGACTCTGGTGAAATTTCCATGACCGTGCATTGAGGTAATGCCAGAAAGAAGTGCGAAGAAAATTAGTGGAACAATGACCATCTTGATGAGGCTGATAAAAACTGTGCCAAATATTTTTAAGCCAGCAGCTTTTTCACCTAAAAAAATTCCGGCAATAACACCTAAAATTAGACCAATAAGAACCTGCTGCCAAAGTTTCATGTTTTTGTTTTTTTGAGATTGATATGGGTTTAGCCTGAGTGGCGCCGCTGTAGTTGATTTACAGTTTTTATTTTGTAATCGAACCGATAGCTGCAGCTTGCTGACATTGCCGTAGGGCGAGGCACCTGCAAGCAAGAGGGCGGCGATGCTTAGGTAAGTGGTTTTTTAATGTCAAAATTTTTTTCCCTAAGAGATTTTTTACTTTCGTTTCTTAGTGATAAACTTCGGTAAAATCATGCTTCTCAGATCAGTTTGACTTTTAAAAAAAGCCCTAAATCTTCGCGCAACTTTTCGTAATTTTTTCGCCAACTCAATCTTCTCTAAGAACATGAAAAAAATAACTACCGCCTTACTGATGGCTGCATCTTTTTTGTGCTTTAATGCCGAAGCAATTTCTGCTACAAAATATGTTTCTATCGGCACGGGTGCAATTACTGGTGTTTATTACCCAGCTGGCGGTGCAATTTGTCGTCTTTTAAATCGCGGTAGAAAAGAGCATGGCATCAGATGTTCAGTTGAATCAACAGGAGGTTCGGTTTCAAACCTTAATGCAATTCGAAACGGCGCAATTGATTTTGGCGTCGTACAATCAGACTGGCAGTATCATGCTTTTAATGGCACTGGATTTTTTGCTGATCAAAAACCTTTCAAAGATTTGCGTTCAGTTTTTTCACTTTACACCGAAACCTTTACTATGGCTGTGTTAGAAAAATCTGACATTAAAAGACTTGATGATGTAGTTGGTAAAAGAATTAATTTCGGTCCAGAAGGTTCGGGAATGTATGCAACAATGGAAGTGTTGATGGGCGTAAAAGGCTGGGACAGAGAAAGTTTTTCTGCGGTCACTTTTTTACAACCTTCAGAGCAGCCTAGAGCACTTTGCGACGACAAAATTGACATCATGATCTATGCTTCTGGAAATCCAAATGGTGTGTTGCAAGAAGCTACACAAAGCTGCAAAGTGCGTATCATTCCAATTGATCGCGCAACAATTGACAAGCTAACCCAAGCTTCTCCATCTTACGTAAAAGCAACAATTCCAGGCGGTATGTATGCCGGTAATCCAGGAAATATCGAAACCTTTGGCGTAAAATCAGCTCTAGTTACTTCAGAAAAAACCAACAGCGACGTTGTTTATAAGCTAACCAAAGCGGTCTTCGAAAATTTTGAAAATTTCAAAACTTTGCATCCAGTTTTCTCTTCTTTGAAAAAAGAAGATATGATTACTGAAGGCAACACAGCGCCAATGCATCCAGGTGCTGCCAGATATTTCCAAGAGGCTAAATTGTTAAAACAATAGGCTAAGAAAAATACTTAAGGCCCGGTCTCGCAATCGCCGAGATCGGGCTTTTTTTTACTTCATAAAAATTCATATGACAAAAATTTCTCGTCCAACAGTTCAGGAAGCCGAAGCAGCAGTAAAGACATTGATTGCCTGGGCTGGCGACAATCCAGCGCGCGAAGGTTTGCGCGAAACTCCAAAAAGAGTAGTTAATGCTTACCTGGAATTTTTTTCTGGTTACGACGCTAATCCTGAAGCTATCCTTGGTAAAACTTTTGAGGAAGTTGATGGATATGACGATTTGGTATTGCTAAAAGATATGCGCTTTGAATCGCATTGCGAACATCATATGGTGCCTTTCATTGGCACTGCGCATATCGCTTATATTCCTGATCAAAAAATCGTTGGAATCAGCAAAATTGCTCGTTTGCTGGATGTATTTGCAAAACGTTTGCAAACCCAAGAAACCATGACTGCGCAAATTGCTCATACCATCAATAACGTTTTAAAACCAAAAGGTGTGGCTGTTTTTATTGATGCAAAACATCAATGCATGACTACGCGCGGAGTTCACAAAATAAATACTTCAACGATCACAAAAACCTTACTCGGTCAGTTTAAGACTGACGAAAAATTGGAAGACAAATTCCTGAAAATGATTTCGTTGAAATCCTCATGCTAGTTGAATCTAAGTCGAAAATAATTTTGGCTTCGACTTCAAAAGTTCGTAAAAAAATTTTACAAGAAGTTGGTTTAAAATTTTCGGTAATTGCACCGGAATTTGATGAAGAAAAAGAGAAGAAAAAAGTCAAAAAATCCGCTAAAGAATTAGCGCTTTTCCTAGCGAAAGGTAAGGCGCTTTCAATTAGCAAAAATTTTCCAGAAGCTTACGTAATTGGCTCTGACCAGGTCTGCGAATTTGAAGGAAAAGAAATTTCTAAATCAAAAAACCTATCTGAAGCGATTGCTCAGTTAAAAAAATTTAACGGCAAAATTCACTTCCAAAATAATGCTGTGGCAGTTGCCTTTAATGGGAAAATTATCTTCAAAAATTTTTCGCGCGTGAAGCTAAAAATGCGGAAAATTTCTGCATCAGAAATTAAAAAATATGCAGAAGTTGACCAGTCTTTTGGCTGCGCCGGAAGCTATAAATATGAGGCTTTTGGCAAGCATCTGTTCGAAAAAGTTTCTGGCGATTATTACTCAGTTTTGGGTCTTGCTATTCAGCCTTTGTTAAATTTTTTTCATTACCAAAAAATCATAAAAATAATTTCTTAAGCTTATGGAACTTTTGACATACGATATCCTTTTCACCCTAATTACTCTGACCTTTCTTGAAATTATACTTGGTATCGACAACTTAATTTTCATCGCTCTTGCCGTTGCAAAATTACCGCCAAAAAATCGTAAAGCCGCGCGCATCTTTGGTCTATCTCTAGCCTTTGCGATTCGTATTTTGATGCTTCTTGCTTTGTCTTGGGTAATGAGCCTTACCGAACCTTTGTTCTACATTGGTGACGTCGGTTTCTCATTTAAGAATTTCTTGCTAATTCTTGGTGGCCTATTCCTCATCGTAAAAAGTGGATGGGAAATTGGAAATGACGTATTCTTTCGTCTCAATGAATCAAAAGAAGAAAAGAAGTTTAACGCTGCAAAAAACATGCTTGCTGCGATTTTGCAAATCACCTTAATTGATTTTGTTTTCTCTTTCGACTCAGTAATCACTGCGGTTGGAATGACAAATAACATTCCAGTAATCGTCACGGCAATTTTAATTTCGATGATTGTGATGTTGCTTGCTTCTGAAAAAATCAGCTACTTTTTACAAAATTATCCATCGCTAAAAATTGTTGCGCTTGCCTTTATTTTCATGATTGGCGTCATTTTACTTGCCGACGGATTGCACATGGAGATTTCTAAATCTTACCTCTATTTCTCATTATTCTTTACCATAGCCATAGAGTCTCTCAACATTGTTGCCCGTAGGCGCCATACCCGTCGTTAAAATGCAAACGGCAGCAAGTTTTTTGAAAACGAAGTGGCATGAAGTCACTTCGTTTCTTTGCCTTGTTGCAATTGCACTTCATTTTGCTTTCAGCAGCAATCTTCCTCTTTTCTTACTTATCACCATTGGTGGAGCGCCGCTGCTTTTACAAATTTTACGCAAGGCTTTCAAAGGTGATCTTGGCGCTGATATTCTTGCCGCTCTTGGTCTTGTCACTGCTTTATTTTTAGGTGAATACATGGCTGCAACTCTTGTTGTTTTGATGCTAGCAAGTGGTCAGGCAATTGAAGTTTACGCTGTTCGTAAAGCCTCGTTTGCCCTAGAGGCTTTAGCAAAAAGAATGCCATCAATTGCTCATAAAAAAATTGGTAGTCGCGTGCAAGACATTGATACTTCGGCAATTCAAATCGGAGATTTGCTTGAAATTTATCCGCATGAAACTTGTCCAATTGATGGTCTAGTTATTGAAGGCCATGGCGATATGGATGAATCTTATCTCACCGGCGAGCCTTATTTCATCAGCAAAGCGCCGGGTTCAAAAGTGCTTTGCGGTGCGGTTAATGGAAATTTTGCCTTAACGATTTGCGCTGAAACATTGCCGAAAGATTCGCGTTATGCCAACATCATCAAGGTCATGGAAAGTGCCCAGGCAGGTGATTTGTCAATGCGCCGCATTGCTGATAAAATTGGCGCAATTTTTGCACCACTTGCACTGGCTTTTGCCCTAGGAACCTGGCTGGTGACACAAAGCGCAACAAAATTTTTAGCGGTGCTTGTTGTTGCAACTCCTTGTCCACTTTTAATTGCAATTCCGGTGGCAATAATCGCTGCCATTTCAATTGCTGCGCGCCACGGCATTATTATTAAAGATCCAGTAATTCTTGAGCGCTTACCAACTTGTCAGACTGCAATTTTTGATAAAACCGGCACGTTGACCCGCGGAAAACCTGAGCTTGTCAACATCATTGCTTTTGATGGATTCGAAAAAAATCAACTGCTGCAAATTGCGGCAAGCTTAGAGCGATACTCGCGCCACCCACTTTCTGTGGCAATAATTGAAGCGGCAAAAAAAGAAAAAATTGAACTACTTGAAGTTGAAAATATCGCCGAAAAGCCAGGGCAGGGAATGCTTGGCAATCTAGAAGGAAAGGAAGTTTTACTCACTAGTCGTAAAAAAATCTCTGCGCAACTTGAAGAAAAATTACCAAAATTAGACTCGGGACTTGAATGTGTGCTGCTAGTAAATTCAAAGCTTGCTGGCGTTTTCCACTTTTTTGACATGCCGCAAGAAGATGGGCATTTTTTCATCAATCACTTGGGCCCTACGCATAATTTTAAAAAAATTATGATATTGTCGGGAGATCGTGAAAGTGAGGTAAGGCAGCTAGCTAAGATGCTCGAAATCAAAGAAATTTATTTCGAAAAAAGTCCGGAAGAAAAACTCGAAATCATCAAAAAAGAAAACTCACTTGCGCCAACTCTTTACATGGGTGATGGCATCAACGACGCGCCAGCTTTGGTTGCGGCAACTGCTGGCATAGCTTTTGGCGGCAACGAAAATTCTTCTTCAGTTGTTTCAGAAGCGGCAAAAGCAGTGATTATGGAAAATAGTTTAACCAAAGTTGATCAACTCATCCACATCAGCGAATCAATGCGAAGAATCGCGCTGCAAAGTGCGATTGGCGGAATGGCTTTGAGCTTCGTTGGAATGGGTTTTGCTGCGGCCGGACTTATCTCTCCAGTTGGTGCAGCGCTGCTGCAAGAAGTCATCGATGTTGTCGCAATTCTGAATTGCTTGCGCCTCACTTTGCGCTCAAAAATTCCTTCCGACTTAACTACCTGACGTCATCCTCGAAGCTTTCAGCTTCAAGGATGACGAGAGTGTAAAGTAATGATGACCAGGCTGATGATGCGATCAAAAATATTTCAAAATATTAAAATTTACTTTCCTGCCACAGCCCGCTAGTACACGCCGCTCTTGCTCTCTTCAGGGCTATCCAAAAATTAATTTTTAAAAATTATGTGCGGAATTGTTGGCGTTGTCGGAAGTAAAAACTCGACTACAATCATTCTTGATGGCTTAAAAAAACTTGAATATCGCGGCTATGATTCAGCCGGTATTGCCGTGCTTTCCAACCATGTTTTTCAAACCACAAAAGAAGAAGGAAAAATCTCTGCGCTTGAAAATTCGCTGCAGCAAAAAAATCTTCCAAGCGGCACCGCAGTTGGTCATACCAGATGGGCAACTCATGGCCGTCCAAGCAAAGAAAACGCGCATCCGCACGCTTCTTCGCAAGTTTGCGTAGTTCATAATGGCATCGTCGAAAATCACCAAGAGCTCAAAAAAAAATTACAAAAATTGGGCGTGAAATTCCTCAGCGAAACCGATACCGAAGTTGTTCCGCACTTGATTGAATATCATTACAAAAAAAGCCAAAACATCAAAGAAGCCTTGATCGCAGCGGCTCGCGAGATTCACGGAACTTTTGCTTTGGCAGTAATGTTTCGCGATAAAGAAGATGTCATCGCCGTTGCCAAACGTGGTTCGCCGCTGATTATTGGCATTGGCAAAGAAGAAAATTATGTCGCTTCTGACTATTACGCTTTGTCGAACTACACTAACAAAATCCTGCTTCTTGAAGATGATGAATTCGCCATAGTTTCAGCAAATTCCGTGGAAATTTTTGATGCCGCGCAGCGCCAAATTAAAAGATCTCCCAAAGTTATGGAAAGTGAGCAAAACCGCGTTTCAAAAGACGGCTACGATCATTTCATGCTCAAAGAAATTTACGAACAGCCAAGAGTTCTTGAAGAAACAATTCAGGCCTATCTCGACGAAGGTAATAACCAAATTCACTTGCCGAATTTCGCTTTTGATCTGCGCGAAATTAACAAAATCACGCTGATTGCTTGCGGCACTTCTTACTACTCCAGCTTGGTTGCAAAATATCTTTTTGAGGAAATTGCCGGCATTGAAGTTGAAGTCGACATCGCTTCAGAATTTCGTTATCGCAGCCATCCGTTTCGCCAAGACAATTTGATGATTTTTGTTTCGCAGTCGGGAGAGACCGCTGACACGCTGGCGGCGCTCAAATATGCGAAGAAAAATAATCAGAAAATTTTGTCGATCGTCAATGTTGCGCACAGCTCAATGGCGCAACTTTCTGATACTGTAATTCGCACTGTTGCTGGTCCAGAAATTGGTGTTGCGTCAACTAAAGCATACACGGCGCAAGTTGCTGTTATGGCGCTTCTGGCTATTCACTTTGGTGAAGTTAAACAAAAAATTTCCGTCGAAAAAAAATCGCAATTGCTGCAAGAACTCATCGAAGTTGGCGCAAAAATGACTCATCTTTTCGATGCACCAGACATCAAAAATATCAAAAAAATTGCCAAGTCGCTGACCCGCGCACGCCACATGCTCTATATCGGCCGTGGCATTTCGCAGGTGACGGCTTTTGAAGCGGCGCTGAAATTGCGCGAACTTTCTTACATCAATGCGCAAGGCATTGCCGCCGGAGAATTAAAGCACGGAACGATTGCGGTGGTTGATAAAAAAATGCCGGTAATTGTTCTAGCGCCTCGCAACGACAAGAACGAACTCTTTGAAAAAACTTTGTCAAATGCGCAGGAAGTTAATGCGCGCGGTGGTCGTATCATTTTTATTTCCGACAAAACTGGTATTTCGCAATTTGGCAAAATGGCTAAACAAAAAATCGAAATCCCACAAATTTCTGGAATAATTCAGGAAGCACTTTTACCCGTAATTTCCACGCAGCTTCTGGCTTATTACGTGGCGCTCTACAAAGGAAACGATGTTGACCAGCCGCGCAATTTGGCAAAGTCTGTGACGGTTGAATAAAATAATTATTTTATGTCTAGAAGGAATGATAATAGAGTAAGACCTGAACAAACTGGTCTTAAACTTGCGCTGCGGCAGTTAGAAATGCTTTGTAGCAGTAAAAGTGATGCTTGGAAGAAAAAGACCTTTTTGGAGAATTTTAACCGATCTTTTTGCAAAAGAGGAGCATAATCCAGGACGAGTTTCGCAAGAAAAGCAAAATGAAATTTTTTCAGGAAAATTTTCTGCTAAGTTTATGCGTAAAGAGTCAGAAAAAATTGGCCATACTCATCAAAGAGATTCCTTCGTTACTGCTTTGCAAAAAAGAGTTGACGTTGTAGCACGTGACCCAATTGCTATGAGCTTTTTAAGCTCCTTTTCTTGGTGGCTTCAGGATAGAAAATATCTTTTGGATAGCGCTGCAAGAAGCAAAGATTTGCAATTTAGAGAAGCTGGTTCTTTGAGAAAAATCAAATTGATATTTAGTTCTGAGGCAATTCCACAAAGATTTGATACAGCTATTGAAAGACCATCAATTCCTGATTCAGCAGTAGTAGCTGGTGAACTTCTTGAAGCAGATTTCAGAATTTTAGAAGAACAGATTTCAAAAAGAACATATGAGATACTAATGGGCCGCTTGCGTGCTTTAAAAAATAATCATGGAAATGGCGGAGCTTCAGGCGGTGGAGATTATGGACGTGGTGGCGGTGGTTTTGCAGGCGTTGTTGCACCAGATACTCCTCCCGCCACTGTGGCAGCAACAGGAGGAGTGGCAGCAACAGGAGGAGTGGCTGTTAAAGGCAGGTGATAATAATAGATTTTTCTAAAACCCTCGGCTGACGATAACTTTATAGATATTTTGCGGTACCAGCTGATTGCCGTTAACGCTGCGATAAATTGGAAATCCAACGTCGGCGTAAATTTTGAATTTTTCAAAACTCACTTCAATTCCTGGTGTAAAGAAAATGTGGTGATAGCCGCTATTTGGGTTGTGGCTAACATCATTCCATCCCGAATCTTGACCTTTTTTAGCGCCAGTGATTTGAAGCATTGGTGCTATTTTTTTAATCGCGCCAAACTGGCCAGCATTGTAATAAGTTCCAACAGCGTAAGAAACTTCATAGCCTGGAGTATATCCTTGGTGCCTGATGAATGGACGTTCCCAAGAAATTTGGGTGAAATATCCAAAGTCGCTTTTGCCAAAAGTTCCCAAGTGATAAGCGCCAAGAATTGAGTCGGTGCTGCCAGTGCCAATTTGTGTGTTGCGAGCAAGAATTTTATCAGATGTTGATCCGGTTGGAAGCTTGAGCCCAAAGGTTATGCCAGTTGACATGTCATCAAAAAATCCGGCGTAAATTCCGTTAACGCGAATGTCGCCAACGTCGCTGTGTCTTGTGTAAGTAGTTCCGCCATGGTGTGGCTGATTTTCAACGTAGCGCGTGACATATGGCACG
>JBIKKP010000041.1:0-11886 GCA_044360285.1 Rickettsiales bacterium | reverse complement strand
AAAAAATCACGATTTTAGGAAAATTTTTTGCGGGGCCAACAACCAGGCGGGCAAAAGAGGGTTGATTCCTGCCGCCGCGGCAGGAATTCAAAAAAAACATCAATTAAAAAATGAAGAAAAAAACCAACGAAATTGCTTCCAGCGATTACCAAAAACTTGTTGTCGAAATTCAAAAACAAATTGCCGCAACCCAAGACAAAATCGTCAAAAGTGTTACTCGTCAAAAAGTTGAAATGGCGTGGAGAATTGGAAAATTAGTTCAGAAAAATTTGTCAAAAAATTCGCAATCTGGATACGGTGATCATTTAATTAAGCAGCTTGCGCGAGACACTGGGCTTAGTGAGACGGTGCTCTACAAAATGAATTCATTTTACAAAACCTACAAAAAACTTCCCAAAGACGACGACCGCTTAAACTGGAGTCACTACCGCGTTTTGGCCGGAATCAAGAAGCAAGAAGAGCGAAAATATTTGCAAGAATTGACGCTGCAAAATGGCTGGGATTCAGATCAATTGCAGCTTGAAGTAAGCAAAAGCAAAGATGGTGCCAAGCCAGCAAAATCAAAGGATAAGCCATCTAAGTCTGAAGAAATAAAACCAAAAAAAATCATTCCGGTGCGCGGAAAATTGTTTAATTACAAAATCGCAAAATTGCCAAAATTAAGTGATTATTTTTTTGATTGCGGCTTTGGAATTTTTCAAAAAATCGAACAAAAAATTCCCAAAAATTTGCGCGTTGAAGATGCAATTGTGACGAGCGAGAAAAACAAAAATTCTTACGAAATAAAAAAATCAGGAATTTCTGCAAAGCAGCTGCACTGTTACAAGGCGCGGCTTGAGAGGGTGGTTGACGGTGACACAATTCGTGTGATTTTGGATTTGGGCTTTGGAATTTTTCACACAGAAATTTTGCGTTTGCGGGCAATTTCTGCGGCGGAACTTGACACAGCGGAAGGCAAAAAAAGTTCGGCGGTGCTGAGTAAAGTTTTAAAAAACGTCGAATTTTTGGTGATTAAAACCAGCAAGACCGACATTTACGGCAGATACGTTGCGGATGTTTTTTTTGCCCAAGGGAAAACATCGGAAAAGTTGGACGATCTGCAAAAAATTGCTGACGAAGGAATTTACTTAAACCAGCTGCTGCTTGATTTGGGGGCGGTGGAGATTTTTTGAGGTTGCACTTAGTTTGACGTACCTTTCTCGTTTTGACGTGGTGTACTTCACTTGAGTTTGTCACCCCGCACTTAGTACGCGGGGTGACAAGAGGGGGTGCGACAAGCTCGAAAAAAATCCAAAAATCCTAACGATGCCCTTGCTTTCCCGGCTTTCCTGTTGCCGGCCTCGAACTTTTAGGATGCATGTTCCAGGAAGTTTTTCCGGATTCCCTTGCCGTTGCGGCTTTTTGCCCTGCGCGATCTAATTTTTCTTTGTGAGCAGATTCTTCTTCGGCCTTGGTTTGGTGAACAACTGTTGGCTCTCTACCTAGAGTCATTTCTGGAAGAGGAGTGGCTTGTCCAAGTTCAAAAAGTACTGCTCTTTCTTCTGCTTTTCGAGATTTTGCTGTTCCATCTAACTCTCTTTGGGAAGGCGTTGGCGCGGGAGAATCGCTGGGGATGAGTCTCTTAATTTTTTCTTCCAAAGATCCAGCTTGCGTTGCCGAAGTTCCAAGTTTTTTGGTGAGATCTGAATTGTAAATACCAAGCGCAGTGGCGACTTCCAAAACTTCTGTTGCTCCAAAATGATTGGAAGCCTTTGTGCTTGCGCTTGCGGAGCTTGAGGCTGCAGGTCTTGTCGAGGAAGATTGTGAAGAGTCGATTTGTGCTGCCACTGCTAGCGCGGTGAAGAGACTGCTTCCAAAAGATGGAGCTGCAGTTGGAGGAGTAGTGGCGGTCGTAGCTGGTCTTGTTGATTTCGCAGCTGGTGGCAAAGCAGAGATTGATGCTGGGATGTGAGCGGTTGCCGCTGGTGTTGGGGATGCTTGAGCTATTTTTCCTCCTGGCGGTGGCGGCGCTGCTGCACTTACTGCCGCAGGCGTTGTTGCAATTGGAGGAGCGGCGTTTCTTGATAATTCTGACTCTGGGGCTGCAACTCCTTCTCTTGCATCAACAACATATTCTGCAGAGGTTGCAGTGCTGGCATCTTTTTCTGCCAAGTATTTACCAACGAATTCTTTAAATTTATCAGGCACTTCGGCAGGTCGAAATCCGTTATCTAGGCAAAGTTTTATTAACTCTTCTGCCTCATTTTTATCTGTTTGGCTAATTGCGAGATCGAAGGCTGTGAAGAGGCAATTTGTTGCGCCCGCTTGTAGCAATTTTTTTGTCATGGCAGTGTCTCCCTTAATGGAAGCAAAGCCTAAAGCGCTGTATAATTCTAGGGTTTCATCGAGATTTATTCTTTCGTTTCTTAATAAAATATCAGCAACTTTCAGATGCCCAAGATGAGCAGCAATCATCAATGGAGTAAAGCCCTCTGCCGATCTTGTGTTTGGATTGGCTCCAGCTCCAGTTAATTCAATTACCGCCTCAACTTTATTTCGGATTACTGCATTTGTGAGTAAGGTATTTCCAGTAAGAGGAAAAGGTTCATCAATCGTCGCTTGGAAAGAGGGGCGCGTTGCATTAAGCAGTTTTGAGGCTGGTTTGTATCCATCTAAGTGTTTTTCTAGTATTCCTCCAAATAATCTTTCCGCGGTTGGATTTAAGACGGCGCTGGTGTCAATGTCAGAAGTTGCGACGCTGCTTACAAATGCGTCGGTAAGTAATTTGTTGGCGAGCCGTTCGTTAATAACTCCAAGGGAATATTGAGTTGTTGAATCATCGCTAACTGTTATTTCACCAAGGCCAAATTTGGTTAATTCCGTTTGTAGATGCGCTTTCATTCCGGCGTGGGAAGGAATAGTTTTTGGAGATGCTGCGCGAATTATTTTTCCATCATGAATAAGACAGGTGCCGCTTCCGTAGTGGGTAAGTGTTCGTTCAATTATTTCGTCGCGAGGGGCGGAAATAGTTTCGCTGATGTAATCTAGTGAAGGGGATGTAACAGAAAGCCGTTCGATGTTGTTAGAAGTGGCAATTAAAGTAACTCCAGCGGGTAGAAATTTTTTGATTTCTTTTTGTGCTTTTTCGCCGAAGCGACAGGTTGCAAGCAAAATTGTTGCTTTTGAATCTGATCCAAGTCTTTTAGATAATTTTTTGAGAAAAACCGTCTGAGGAACTAAAGTTTCGTTTGTAGTTTCTGTGTGAAAATCATCGTATGATTTTAAAGAAGTAACTAGTGGGGCCAATGCAAAGTAAGGTTCGTCAAAGCCTTGGAAATGCATGCTATCCAGATGCAAATAAATCATAGGATTTTCGCCCAAATCTTCTGGAAGTTGATCAACTCCAACTCTTTTATCTCCATTACCAATAATAGTCACATCATGTTTTGCTAGGCAATCTGGGTTGGCGAAAGTGCATCTTAACTCGGGGAAACCAGGACCGTGTACAAAAATTTTTTTGGAAGAAGGCATTGTCGTTAAATTAATTTGATGTTTGGAGTTTTGTCTTTTCTTGTTTTACTGAAGAAAAATATGCAGCAAAAATCTCACTTTCAGAAATCACGGTATGAAATCGCTCTTAAAAATTTTTACAATTTTCGCTTTGCTTTTTGTTAGCGGTGAAGCTTTTGCCAAAAGCAAAAAACAGGCAACTGCGCCAAAGAAGAAGATTGAAAAAGCGCTGAAAACTCCGCAGGTAATTGCCATTCCACAAAACTATTTCCTGCAAGCTGATCTCGATTCCAAACTTTGCGACAAGCTCACCGGAGATGAATGTTTCAGGCGCGACGGCATGCGCGACAAGCCCTATTTTCACGAAACAACAATCACAATTTTTGAAGGAAAAGTTTTTGCCCAGCAGATTTTTCATGATGAAGAAGAGCCTGGAAATCTGCTCTACGTCAAGCTGCGTGATGGTTTGTGGGAAGTTGAAACTAAACGAAGAAATCGAATTTCTTTTGTTTCAAAAGGTGGAAAAGTTTCTGATCTGAAATTGCTCAAAGGTGATTTCAAAATTGAAAATGATGAGCCGCAGCCTTGCGAAGTTGCGTTAGCGGTGCTTGGTTTTGCGCGTGCTTACGATCCACAGCTCATTGTTGCCAAGTCGCGATTTTTCAAGGATGAGAGCGATTTTGATGGCTTGAAAGAAGTGCTGATTTTTTCTGAAAAAAATGTCGAAGGCGCGCCGCTTTTTGCGCTGATAAAAAATTCGAAGAAAAATTATTCGCCGATTTTTTCGCTGAATTTGTGCAAGAGAGAAGATTTTGAAAATCTTTTGCAGAGAGTAATTTCGCGCGATCAATGCTACTTGAATCTTGAAGACGATGCGCCTGAATGTGCAAAATATCAGGCTTGTCACGACTATATTTCAATTCGCAGCTGCAACGTGACTTTTCTTGCGCAACGACTTTTTTAATTAAAAAACTTTTTTATGAGCGCACCGGGATCAAGTGTAGCAGCGTCGGAGCAATCTGCATTCGATGTTGCTAAGAGTATTGAAGAAATTTGTGAGCAGATGATGAAGATTAAAGGAAGAGAAAAAAGTCTGACACTTTCTCGCGGAAGTGAAGGCAGGACTACTTTGATCGTGACAAAACATGATATGGGGCACACAGGCGTTGGTTCCTGTAAAATATTTTCGATTAATCTGGTTTCTATTGATCGTGCCTCCGCCACCCCTCTTACTACTAATCACTACCAGCTTAAAAGAACAATCATCGAAGCCAAGGATGGTACTTCAGAAAAGTGCGAAAGAATTTCACTCTTAGACGTTGGTGTAGATGTTGGTGGCAAGAAGTTGATTCATACCACAAAAATTTTTTTCCCTTCCTCCGCTGATTGTGAATTTGTTGATGATCGAGCCAAAACAGAGGCTTTGGCGTTTTTGGATGCAATAAAAGATTTTAAAGAAATTCTTTCGGCTCAAGCTTCTTTGCCTGCGCCGCGGGTTTCGAAAAAAGCTCCAGCAGGAGCGGGTTCAGCAGAAGGAGTAGGTTCAGCAGAAGGAGCGGGTTCAGCAGCAGGAGCAGGTTCAGCGACTCCCCTGGTAAGGGGTTCAAAGAGAGGCCTTGGCGCCGACAAGGGTAGGTAATAATTCTTTATGTTCTAATAACTTACTTAAGTGTTTAAAGAAGTCCTGCGGCCGCAACAAGTTTAGCTAGCGTAAATTTTTGTAAATCAGCAGCGCCATTTCGCGCGCTTTGGCGTGGTCGAGCATTGGTTTTGGATAAGTTTTGCCAAGCTCAACGCCACAAAATTCTAGCGTTTTTTCATCAGCAAGCCACGGCGCGTGAATAAATTTTTTCGGTAATTTTTTTAGCTCAGGCAGCCATTTTTTTACGTAGATTCCCTCCTCATCAAAACGCTCTCCTTGCAGCGTTGGATTAAAAATTCTAAAGTACGGAGCCGCGTCAGCACCGCTTCCAGCCACCCATTGCCAGTTGGCCACATTGTTGGCAAGGTTGGCGTCAAGTAAGCAATCCCAAAACCATTCTTCACCTTTTTTCCAATCAACGAGCAAATCTTTTACCAAAAATGAAGCAACAATCATGCGCACGCGATTGTGCATGAAGCCAGTTGCCCACAGCTCGCGCATGCCAGCGTCAACAATTGGAAATCCGGTTTTTCCCATCTGCCATTTTTGTAAAAGTGGCGCGGCGTTGGCGTCATCAAGCCAAGGAAATTTGTCGAATTTTTGCTGAAAATTTTTTGTTGGAAGATTTGGAAAATGAAAAAGCAAATGGTGGCAGAACTCGCGCCAGCCAAGCTCGGCAAGAAATTGCGTTAAGCCAGCGCTTGGAGTTTTTTGCAGTGCAGCAAAAAAAATTTCTTGAATGGAAATTACGCCAAAATGCAAGTAAGGAGAAATTTGCGAAGTGCCTTCAATGCTTGGAAAATCTCGCGCGGCTTTGTAGTTAGAAATTTTTTCATCAAGAAATTGCGACAAATTTTTGCGAATTTTTTTTGCGTCAAATTGCCAAATTCCTTCAAATTTTTTTGCCCAATTTTTTTGCGGCAACAATTTCAAATCATCTGATTTGAAATTGTGCTCAAGCTGCACCAGCGCTGTGTTTGGAGCGGGTAGGGGTGCGGCAATTTTTTTAACATTACGCAAACATTCCTTCCAAAAAGGCGTGAAGACTTTGAAGGGAGTTTTTGTGCCAGTGTTGATTTCACTTGGATGAAAAAGCGTTTGTGAATCGAAGCTAAAAACTGTGACAGAATTTTTTTCGGCAAGATTTTTTACAGCGAGTTGCAGCTTTGCTGCATCTGGTTCCAGCTGATTGTTGAAGTAGATTTCGTCAATTTTTTTTGCAGCAAAAATCTGCGCCAAAATTTCCAAGCTGTCGCCTTTTTTTTGCAGCAATTTTAGGTGAAATTTTTCTGCTAAATTTTTGGAAAAATCTTCCAGAACGTGGTGCAAAAACCATTTCGAAGCCTGGCCGTTTTTACGTAAATTTTTTTCATCAAAAATGAAAAGCGGCAGAATTTCTTGGCAATTTTTTGCCGCGTAAAAAAAGGCGGGGTTGTTTGATTCTCTAAGGTCGAGGCTAAATAAAATTAGTGCAGTTTTTGGCATTTTTGAATTAGGGCAGGGTTGTTGTTCATCCAAGCCTCCTTTGCAAAAGGAGGCTTGGATGGGCAATTCTAGGCGCCGTTTTTTGGCGGTTAAAAAGCTTGAGTTTTTGTAAAAAGAAAGAAATGAGCGTTGATTAAATCTCAATCTTTCCTTCAACAAAAATTAAAAAAATGAACCTAAAAAATATTTTTGAGACATTTTCTAAAATTAGAAAAATGGAGGATGTTGACTTTGTTAAAAAAATGTCGGAACCCATTAAAGCAAAAGTAGAATCAAAACCCCCAGTTTCTGACGATAAAGATACAACCCCAGTTTCTGGCGCTGATTTTATTGAGGATAGTTTTGTGTTAAATATTTGGTATGAAAGAGTGACTTACAAAAAACCTGAGGTCGAAAAAGAGATTTTGAAGTTAATTTTTTTTTCAATTCCCGAAACTTTAAGGCCATTTGCGAAACAAATAGAAGCACCGAACAAGCCATTAGAATCGGCAATCTTTACTCAAATCACCGAAGAGTTTTGTGATCTTTTTGTTGCGGGTGGAAAGGAGTCGGTAATTGAGCATTTTGGCAGGGGCCTGCAGGGCAAGATAATTTGCGAGTCGGGAAGATGTTTTATTAATGATCTTAGAAGAATATCTGAACTCCCATCTGAAACTGAAACTCGATGGCTATTTACGGAGATGGAGTATTTTTTCCGACTCAATTCCTTCGGTTCGTCTTTAAGTGCGGCTGAGGGATCTGTTGGGGTAGAGCGAGGTGGGGGTGAGGGGGCGGCAGCAGGTGCGGGCGTTGGTGCAGGGGCTGGAGAAGGTGAAGGTGAAGTTCCTACCCCCGCTCTTCGAAGAGCTACAACTGTGAGACGCTTACAGGAATTGGAGGAACAAAATAGCAAGGTAAATTAATTAACCCGCGATTAAATCTTTTGGTGTTTGCGCCACGGCGTATTGGTGTGGTTTGCACAAGAGAGGGGAAATTCAAAAAGCGGTTGGCAGTTTTTCAAATTTAAAAAATCAGGGCTGAAGGCGGCGGCAGCAAAAATTACGTCGAAGTTCTTTCGCCTTAATTCGACCAAGTTTTTCATTTTGTGAAATTACAATCTTCAAAAGTGGTGGTGGTTTGAGTTGAGGTGGGATTGTTAATTTACGATTCCTGTGCCTTGTCCTGGGGATGCTGCTGTTGATAGTTGTTGCCCGGAAAGGGGTTTAGGGTGTTTTGGATCTCCTGCGCCAGTTCCGGCTCCAGCAGGGACGCCGATTACTTCAGGTGCTGCATCAGTTTCTGCCCCCCAAACTTTTCTGGATGCGGCGCCAGCGCGGGTATTGCGCCCAACTACTCCGTAGGCTGCTGCTCCAGTTCCGATTCCAGCTCCAGCAGCTCTAGCGGTTGGTGCAACATTCAAATCTTTTCCAAGTGAGTAGGAATCAACTATTTGCCTAAGAAGGGCATTTTGATTCCGATTTAAGAATAAGAAATCATAAAATTTTCCACGCTCCGCCATTGGTGATATAGTAGACTTTTTGCGTTCTGGGGCTTTGCGAAACACACCTTCATCAACCATTGCCGCTATTGTTAGATTGGCTGCAACCTGAGATGCTCCCCCTCCAATGAGGGCTTCTTTTAATTTTCTGAGATTAGAAATTTCTTTATCTTCTTCAGAACCTTTTTCTTCACGACAAACTTTTCTCACAATATTAACGTTTGAAAGAAAATCTTTTTTAGAAGCGGATGAAAATATTCTTTTAAAAAAACCCGGAGTCTGCAGATCTTTGCTATCAGCTCCAGCAGCGACCAGAGATAAGACAGTTTTTTGATTTTGCTGATAGCCGCCGCTAAGTTTTGAAACAGAATCTAATACAGTTTTTCCTGCTTTTTTACTCTTAACGTCTGCACCAGCTGCAATTAGGATTCCTAAGGATTGATCTCTATTTCTGATAGAGTTGGTTTTGACGACAAGTTCTAAGGCTGTTTTTCCTTTCATGGCCACATTAGCATCTGCCCCTTGATCAATCAACATTTGTGCCGACTTAAAATATCCATTTTGGACAGCAAATATTAAGGGCGGTAATTCATTGTGCATAGGTGCATTGATGGCCCAATCAGTAAAAAGAGCTTTTATTGCTGTATCATTATAACCCACATACTGATGCCCCAATCTAATAGCAAGAGTCCGAGCCGATTCTTCTTTAAGCACAGCATCAATATCTGCCCCTGCCTCAACTAGAGCTTGTACCGCATATCCATATCCACTTTCAACAGCAACCATCAAAGGTGTTTTTCCGCCAGGAAAAGGCTCATTAACATTCGCCCCTTTTTTAACTAAAACTTTTATTGTCGCAGGTCTTCCATTTTCAACAGCAAACATCAGAGCTGTTTTTTTATCAGCAGCTATAGAAATAGCTGCCCCATCATCAACTAAAGCTTTTACCGCAGCAGTATGCCCCTTGGCAGCAGCTCTCATCAAGACTGTTTCTCCGCCACTAGCCGTAGGTTCATCAATAATATTAATCCTCAAATCACGTGCAAAACGAAGTGCATTCTGAATTCCCTGGACATCATCTTTTAAGGCGGCCTCACACAGAGACATTAATAATCTCCTCGATTTGTCAGTTTGTGTAGTTGTAGGAGCAGTCATAATTTTTTATTTTTTGGTTAATATTTAACTTACAATCCAGTCTTTTGGCGCCTGAATCACCGCATATTCGCGCGGTTTAAAAAGTTGGTAGTGCCACCATTCGTTTGAATAAAAATCCCATCCAGCGGCGGTCATTATTCCAAGTAAAAGCAGACGATTGCGTTTAGCGTCTGCAGAAATTTTTTTGCAACCATGGAAAGCCAAATCAGAAAATTCATCAAAATCTGTTCCCATTTGAAGCTCTGTGCCATTTGCATCAACCAAAGTTAAATCAATCGCAACACCGCGACAATGCGGGATCGCGCCGCCTTCTGGGTTTGACACAAAACCGCCATTTGGATCTTCACTTGGAAATTTGTCGAACATGTATTTCTGCACTTCAATTGGACGAAAGCTGTCCCAAATTTTCAGGCGCAAATCCAAATCTTTTGCCAAAGCAATTGCACGTTTAAGTGGCTCAATTGCCGCTTGGTGAAGGTAGGCGAAAGGAGAGGCGTAAAGCTTGTGGCCGCAGACATTGTTGGTTGAGGCGTAGCGTAAATCGAGGAGAAGGTCAAAATTTTTCTCGCTGAGTTCGATTAGATTTTGCATGTTTTGGGTTGGTTAATTTCATACTCCAGCACCTGCGCCTCTGCCAGATCTTTGTTGAGCAGCAAGACGCGTTGCTTTCGTTCCTGTTGTGGCTGCGGCTGGTTCTCCTGCTGTGGCTGGGGCTTGGGGTTCTTTTATTACTGCAAGATCAAGAAGAGCATTTGCTGCAGCATAATCTTCTGTAGCTGCGGCTGGTCCTCCTGCTGTGGCTGGGGCTTGGGGTTCTTTTATTACTGCAAGATCAAGAAGAGCATTTGCTGTAGCATAAGGTGGCACTACTGGGGCATGAGGTGGAAATGCTGGGCCGCCAGCAGGGAGCGCTGGAGGAGCTACTGCGGCGGTTTCGTCAGTACGTACACGTTTTAGTTCTCTAGCTTTTGGTATTTCTTCGCTCGCTCCAAGCGCTTTTTTTCTTGAAGTCTTCTTAGTATCTGCAGCAGCACCAGATCCGCCACCTGCGACGGAAGGAGGTTGTTGAGCGGTTCTCGCTACTGGCGGTCGAGCAGGGATGACAGGCTTAGGCTTAGCGTCATCTTCTTTACCGACAGCGGTTCCACTGCCACCACCAGCGCCTGCTCCTGCTCCTGCACGAGCTCCTGCTCCAACAACTCCAGATGCGGCATAAGGATGCCCTGCTGGCGGTCGAGCAGGGATGTCAGTCTTAGGCTTAGCGGCAACTTCTTTACCGACAGCGGTTCCACTGCCACCACCAGCGCCTGCTCCTGCTCCTGCTCCTGCTCCTGCTCCTGCACGAGCTCCTGCTCCAACAACTCCAGATGCGGCATAAGGATGCGCTGCTGACGCCAATGATGCATCACTGGCTTTGCGACCTTCAATGGCAGCGATCATCAAAGCCGTAATTCCATTTGTTTCAGGCTGATCAACAAGCGCTCCAGCTCCAAGTAAAGCTCGAACAATTTCAGTTTTACCATTCTTAGCAGCAAGCGTCAAAGCCGTAGTTCCATTTGTTGTAGCCTGATTAACATCTGCTCCAGCTCCAATTAAAGCTTCAACAACGTCAAGGTGACCATTCACAGCAGCCAAAATCAAAGCCGTAGTTCCATTTGTTGTAGCCTGATTAACATCTGCTCCAGCTCCAATTAAAGCTTCAACAACGTCAAGGTGACCATTCCCAGCAGCCAAAATCAAAGCCGTAGTTCCATTTGTTGTAGCCTGATTAACATCTGCTCCAGCTCCAATTAAAGCTCGAACAATTTCAGTGCGATCTCCATTGGCAGTGGACACGGACATCAAAGCCGTACCTCTGTCTTTGCTAACCAGACTAACATCCGCTCCAGCAACAATTAAAGCTTTAACAACGTCAAGGTGACCATTCCCAGCAGCCAAAATCAAAGCCGTATTTATATTTGTTGTAGCCTGATTAACATCCGCTCCAGCACCAATTAAAGCTCGAACAACGTCAAGGTGACCATTCTTAGCAGCCAAAATCAAAGACGTAGTTCCATTTGTTGTAGCCTGATTAACATCTGCTCCAGCTCCAATTAAAGCTTCAACAACGTCAAGGTGACCATTCTTAGCAGCCAAAATCAAAGCCGTAGTTCCATTTGTTTTTGCTTTAGCCTTATTAAAAAGCGCTCCAGCTTCAAGTAAAGCTCGAACAATTTCAGTGTCACCTCTGTCAGCAGCGAACATCAAAGCTGTATCTTCAGTTTGGTTAGCCTCATTAACAAGCGCTCCAGCTTCAAGTAAAGCTCGAACAATTTCAGTTTTACCATTCCCAGCAGCCCAAATCAAAGCCGTAGTTCCATTTGTTGTAGCCTGATTAACATCTGCTCCAGCTTCAAGTAAAGCTCGAACAATTTCAGTGCGATCTCCATTGGCAGTGGACACGGACATCAAAGCCGTACCTCTGTCTTTGCTAACCAGACTAACATCCGCTCCAGCACCAATTAAAGCTCGAACAACGTCAAGGTGACCATTCTTAGCAGCCAAAATCAAAGCCGTAGTTCCATTTGTTTTTGCTTTAGCCTTATTAAAAAGCGCTCCAGCTTCAAGTAAAGCTCGAACAATTTCAGTGTCACCTCTG
>JBIKKP010000068.1:0-3889 GCA_044360285.1 Rickettsiales bacterium | reverse complement strand
GTATTGCCAACGGTCACCAAGGCATGAAATCTTCCCTCGTTTCGCGCGAAGTCATCGCCGATTCAATCGAAGTCACCGTGCGCGGACATTGCTACGACGCTTTGGTTGGCCTTGCCGGCTGCGACAAATCGCTGCCTGGAATGATGATGGCAATGTGTCGCCTCAACGTTCCATCCGTCTTCATGTATGGCGGATCAATTTTGCCAGGAAGATTCAAAGGCCGCGACGTCACTATCGTTGACGTGTTCGAAGGCGTTGGCCAACGCGATGCGGGGAAAATGTCTGAGGAAGATTTAAAGATTTTGACAAAAGCCGCCTGCCCTTCTGCTGGCGCTTGCGGCGGACAATTTACTGCCAACACCATGGCCTGTGTAAGTGAGGCAATTGGCCTGGCACTGCCTGGATCTTCTGGCGCGCCAGCTCCTTATGAATCGCGCGACGAATATGCTTACGCTTCGGGAAAAGCGGTGATGAGTTTGATTGAAAAAAACATCAAACCGCGCGACATCGTGACAAAAAAATCTTTGGAAAACGCCGCGGCAATTGTTGCTGCAACTGGCGGCTCAACCAACGCTGTTTTGCATTTACCGGCAATTGCCAATGAATGCGGAATTGATTTTGACGCTTTCGACATCGCCAAAGTTTTCGCCAGAACTCCCTACATCGCCGACATGAAACCAGGCGGAAAATATGTGGCAAAAGACTTATACGAAGCCGGCGGCGTGCAGATGATTTTGAAAGTTTTGTTTGATGCGGGATTCATCCATGGCGATTGCCTGACGGTGACTGGCCAAACGATGGCAGAAAATTTGCGTGATGTAAAATTCAACGAAAAACAAGATGTAGTTTACCTTCCAAACAAGCCGCTTTCTAGCAGCGGCGGCGTTGTCGTTTTGAAAGGAAATTTGGCGCAAGACGGCGCTGTCGTTAAAGTTGCCGGAATGCAAAATGATGCGCTGAGATTCGTTGGAACCGCGCGCTGCTTCGATTCGGAAGAAGAATGCTTCCGCGCAGTTGAGCAAAAAAAATATCAAGAAGGCGATGTTTTGGTGATTCGCTACGAAGGCCCAAAAGGCGGCCCAGGAATGCGCGAGATGCTTGCAACCACTGCGGCGATTTACGGCCAAGGCATGGGAAATAAAGTTGCGCTAATCACCGACGGAAGATTTTCCGGCGGAACAAGAGGATTTTGCATCGGCCACGTTTCGCCCGAAGCTGCGATTGGTGGAACGATCGCGTTGTTGAGGGACGGCGATAAAATTATCATCGATGCGCTGAAAGGCACAATCGACGCAGAACTCAGCGACGCTGAACTGAGCGAGCGCAAAGCTGCGTGGAAGCCGCGCGAAAATGACTACCAATCAGGAACTTTGTGGAAATATGCGCAAACTGTGGGTTCGCCAAGGTTTGGGGCCGTTACGCATCCGGGGGCGAAGAAGGAGAAGGTTTCTTACGATAAAATTTAACTCTAACATCCGCTTACCATCATCCTTGGAAACGTAAGCTTCCAAGGATCTTCTACGTTTAGCTTCTGAACCAAAACGCATGAGATACTCGAAGCCTATGGCCTCAGGGATGAAGGCTGGCGGTTTAATTCAAGGATAAAATAACAATCTAATAACCCATGAGACCAGCAGCTCAACCCAGCATTTACGCAATAATCATCGGCGAAGAAAGAGAAGATGATCGTGCGCTGATAGATACTTTGGAAAAATTGCGGGCAAATTTTCCTGATCGTGTTGTTGGAAATCCGCTCGATATTGCGCGCGACAGCGACATTTATTTGATCGCGCATGGTGATGATACGATGTATCCAAATTGTGGGTTTGTTCGATTAGGCGATAAAAGTCCGAAAGATGTTGCGGAAATTGCAGTTAAAATTTTGCGCGAATCAGGCGCTTCGCCACTTGATCCGTTTATGGGCAGAATAATTCTTGAAGGTTGCCACACTGCTGAACCAATAATTGATCGCGATGTCAGAGTGGTAATGAAAGATGAGTTGGAACAAGCCATGCAATCAGGTGATGAGCCTGGAGTGCAAAATATCGGTAAAAATGTTGCCAGAGTGTTGAATGCAAAAGCGAATGAAAGACATAGGTTAGAAGCGAGTTCTTTTTTGGTGGAGATTGCTGATAGGTTGAAAGACTACAAAATTCTGGCTCCGCAAGCAAGAATTGGTGGATATCTTGGTGTAGCTTTCGCCGGGGAATATAAAAAAACTGGTTATGGTTCAGCGGAAAGTGTTAATCCGGCGACGATAAGATTTCAAAGAGAACGGGGAATAGAAGAAAAGCGGCATAGCACTGGATTTTATTATCCAGAAGAAGTTTCGTATCTTGAAATTGCCATTGGCGTTGAGCCAAAATTTGGTCGCGCGGGGCGATAATTAAAGCTCGAGCACAAGGGTTTTCCACTCACCACAAAAAAACCAAAAATGAAAAATAAGAAAAAAATTTCACAATTTCGCAGCGTAAAAGAAGGCTTCATTGAGGAGCTCGCGAAGAGCAAAAAAAGCCAAAAACTTTATCTAAAAGTTGCGTTCGAAGATTATAAAAAAGATGGGGATCTTGCAGCGTTTTTGTTGGCGCTAAGAACGCTAACCCTTGCCAATGGTGGGTTTATCGAGCTTTCTAAAAAAACTAATCTCAATCGTCAGACGATTTACAAAGCGCTTTCTGCGAATGGGAATCCGTCTTTTAGTTTGGTGGAGATGGTGCTGAAGACGCTGGGGATGGAGTTGAGGATTGGGTGATGAAAATGCTGCGCCATAAAGTCAGTAGGGGCTTTAAAAGCTAGGTAAAAATCTCCCTCAATTTTCCCAAAATATGCTGCCTAATACTACCTTTCAAAGAACCAACTTTTTTCTTTAGTCTTCCCTTATCCACAACTCGAATTTGATCTAAAATCACCTGCCCATTTTTACCGGCAAAACTTACCGAAATCCTGGTCGGCCAATTTCTTATCACCGTTGTCATTGGAGCAATTATCACCGTATCAATTTCATCATTTAACTCATCAGGACTGATGATTAACGCGGGCCTAACTTTTTTTATTTCTTTGCCAATTGTTGGATCGAGATTTGTCAAATAAACATCAAATCTTTTCATGAGAATAAGGTTTTTAGCGTTGTGAACTAAGGCTTAAAAAAGCTAATGGAGACTTATCAAACAAATTAACTTCGCAATACCCCTTTATTAGACTATTCAACTATTTCCATTCCCATTCATCATCAAATTTTGTAGCAACATAAACAGCATTTTCTGATTTTTTTCTTGGCTTTTTATCAGATTTAAAAACCTCTCTCCACCCTTCCCTAGCCTTGTTCTGAACCGATTCAATAATCAGTCTTTTTTTATCAACTTTCATACTCACCTCACAAGAAAAATGGCATTGCTCAAGCACAGCTTTTGGAATTCTAATTCCCTTGGAACTTCCGATTTGAACAATTTTTGCTAGCATAAAACCTGGAGATTTTGTTAAAAATGTAATTACAAAATAATTATGATTTTAGCCAAATCAAACTTTAAATTTTTGACTTTCTGCGCCCGAAAGTTCATGCAAAAAAATGGCATGAACCTGTGGATCAGAGTTACAAACTCCGCCCCGCATCAACTCAAAATCTTGTCATGCTGAGCCTGCCTGCGCATGTGGCTCCAAGCGATTACCGCCGCCCTTCGACAGACTCAGGGTGGCGGTAAAATAGCAAACCTCCGCTCAGGCGGCGTTACGCAATGCCGCCTGGACGTTCATGCAATTCGCAATTTGAGTTTTGCATGAACGTTTCGCATCGGGGTTACAAACCACAACTGTCCCAACGTCTAAATCCCGAATCTCTCAAAACCCTTGATATCATGAGCTTGATTGGACATAGAAATTTTTTTCTATGTTT
>JBIKKP010000067.1:0-3903 GCA_044360285.1 Rickettsiales bacterium | reverse complement strand
TATCAGGAGCTATTTCTAAACTCGCCTCCCCAAGAGCTGAAACAACATCTAACCTGCCACTTTTTTGATGCATGAAACCTGTTCTGTATTTCATTAAAAGTTCTGGTTGCTCAACAATTGCTTGAACTTGTTCCAACAAAGTCTCATCTGCTTGCATAAACCTTGCTCCTTTGCCAGTATTTAGCACCAAAACATTACCATCGACCTCAAAGCGAATCATTTTTTCCTCAAACTCAACTGGCTCACCCTCTTTTGGAACAATTATAGTAAAATTTCTGCTATCATCTTTTGGTGTGCAAAAAGGAATTTCGTTAAACGGGTTGATTCCAGCAATTGGACCATCACCTTCCACATAAACCAACCAACCCAAACGAACCAAACCTTGCGCCGCAAGTTCGGAAATGAAGTGGAAATAAGTTTGTGAATTAGGATCAAGGACGGGGCGAGTGACTGGAGCAGAATCATAACCTCCATTTAATTCTAAAAATTTTTTTGAGCAAAGAGAAGAAGGTTCAAAACTACTATATCCTGTTTTTCCTATAAGATCATCAACTTGCTGTCCAGCTAGACCTTTTTCCCATCTTCCATTAATTACTGGCGCTACAAATCCCATGGCCTTTATTGCATCTTTGTGATATTTCTCCGGCACAAATTGCAAGGCGCGGTCACGAAAAAAATCATTAACTGCCGCACGATCTTGCAGCGGATTTCCATTATCATCACACAAAACAAAGCTTGGATCAATTTCTGCCTGCTTGGCCAAAGCGTTATATGATTCTTCAGCTTTTTCGTAGCCTTCACGCAGCAAACAAAAAATAAAAGCCTGATTGGCGGATTTATCGCGACTTGCAATAGCGGCAAAAAAATCTGTCTTTCTTTTAGCTTGTTGCCCTGCCGTTTCCTCGCCAGTAACATCAGCGCCCGTCCTTAAATTTTCCGCTCTTGCTGCTGCTTTACGATAGAAATCTAAGCAATTTACCTCAATTCCGAGACAAATATGCATAATCATCTCGAAGTCGGAAAAGTGAGTATAATAAGCTCTATGTTCACCATCACCAGAAACAGAAAGACCACGGTAACTTGCCGGATCAAGGCCCGGGGCAACACCTGCAATCTCACTATCTTGACTTGAAACCAAACCTCGATGTGACTCGCTCAAGGGTTTTGATTCAGAAAAAAGTGTCGATCTGCGCTCTGTGACTTTTGCAGCAACAAGTACTCTTTTTTGCAGATTTTGTTTTTTAATAAGCGCTTCGCTAAGTGACCTTATCTGCTCACCATCAGTAATTTGTTCACCATTATAACATTTGTCACGTATACGCTCAGTGGAACCTTGACCTTCAAACCGCGACTCAAACACATTAAGACCAACCCATATTAATACTTCTTCGATATCATCTCCCTCGATATTTTCAAATGGCTCGCCCGTCACTTGACTGATCACCCGCTTGGCTTGCTCAAGAAAATCTAAATCATCTGAAAAATCACCACGCCTGTATCGAATACGAAGCAAATCAAGCGCAGCATTTAAAACACAGTGAACTCCTGAAGAGCGATGATCAAGATATTCTACAGAGCTTTTAGGCGCTGGAACTTCTTGTATGCCAACTTCCCACATCGCTTTTTGCACACCAAATTTTTTCATCAAACTTGGCACAACTTCGCGCATAAAACGATCTTTGAAGCCGCTAAAAGCTTTCGCTCGAACTTCAGAGTTGGAAATAGAGGAATTAAAAAGCACCAAACCATTTGCACTATCAATTGTCACCGCAGCCACTTGTCCAAAATCATCAAAGTAAGGAAAGGAAATTATTTGCCCTTGCTCTTCACCATTACCCATTTGCATTGCATCAATCACCGCCGCAACGTCGCGCATGCTTTTTGGATGATGTGGATTTCCATTCGCATCAACAGAATCAAAATCTTTTCTGGCAATTACTTTTGCTTCGCCTGGCAATCCAGCACAATGAAATTGCATCGCTGCCGAAATGTCTTCGGCGGAAAGGTTGAGTAATAAGGGGTTTTCTGGATTTACGAGATCTACGATTTCGGCATAATTAGGATCTTGGTTTAGTGGCCAGCCATAATCATTGGTGGGAATACCTAAGGCATCCCGGAAAGATTGTGGATCTCCCCCATTCCACTCTTGATGAGTAAAAACAAGATTCGCTGCTACTGGCAAAAGATATTCAAGACCCTGTGTATAAGGATCTTCATCTTCATCTAAAATCGCGCGATCACCAAAAACCCGACTCTGCAAAAAATCAATCCTTTCTCTATCTTTTCGAACATCTTCAACAGTAATAGGAAGTCCAGCAAACAAATCTTGCATACGCTGATTACGAGAAGAATCGGAAAAAACCACCTCAGCGAACAGATCTTGAACAGGAACAGCAGATATTCTAGGTCTCATTCGAGGTCTCATAAAAACTTATTCTTTGAATTAAAAACGACCAGATCCTGTCGGTAGGACTTTTTTAAGCCATTTATTCTGCGCCGCAAGTCTGCCAGCCATAAATCTGCCCTCCAATTTTCTAAACCCTGTTGGAATAGGCGCGTTACCTGGTGACTCAGCTCCTAACGCAGCTTTTATGGTTAAGGCATCTGCTAAGCCTTCTGGCAATTTGTCTTGCTCCTCGCCACGCGCTTCTTGTTTTCGGGTTGCTATATACCAACCCATCAGGGCTTCATTAACCTTATCTCCCTGGAAAGAACCTGTTTGAAAATAAGCATTTTCCTTAAGTGAAATTTCCGTTGTTTCACCAGTTGGTATGTAAAATCCTGTTTGATCATCTTTTGTGCGAACACCTACCTTCACTGAATCGAGAGTATCTTCTGCAGTTTTGCTAACACCTTTTGCACGATCTGCGATAGAATGAGAATCTAGTCTTCCTGTCGAAGGAGTGTCAAATTGAAGAACTCTGCCACTTCCCAATGAACCATATCTACTTGAAGATCTACTTGAAGATACACCTGTGGCAAATCCCTCCTCTTCCCCAAAATTAATAGCATCAAAATCTCTATCATCCGAATCTTCACCAGATTGATCACGGGAGCTATTGCTAGCAACAGAAAATTCTGAATCTCTGCGACTTCTTTCTGAAGAACCTCCCCCTTGTTCGGTACTCCCTTCAGTCAATTTAGTATCAAACTGCCCTCTAGCAAACTGCCCTCTAGCTGAATCCACCACCTCTTCAAAAATTGATCTACGTCTATCTTCTAAAGCGGAACCTGTCCTGGGATCTGGTGCTGTCATTGAAGCAGTACCAACAACCTCTGAATCTCTTTCAGCATCTGAAGGCCTTACTAGACCGTATGCGCCAGCTTTACTTAAATGTCCTGTACCGTCAACAGGCGCTGGTGGACGGAAAGCAGTAACAACAACCTCTGGTGCAGCAGCACTTGCGGCAGTTTTTGAACTAGACCCTCCCGCATCACCTAAAGGGCTTGCTGATACATCGCTTGGACCAGTTTCTGCAAGAAGCAATTCAGTGATCGAACTTACTCTTTTTCTTCTTGCTTTTGGTTTAGCTACATTTGTTTCACCATGAGAAGAGGAAGTAGTATGATCGGAACTGGACAACACACCTGTTTTTGCTACTAATCTAGGCGCATCGCGTTTATTGACGTTATCTACTAGAACATCATCAATTGGAACAACCTCACTATTTGCAGCTCTGCCCCAAGGAAATCTAAGACTCTCACGTAATGATCTAAATACTCCTACTAATCCCAATAAGAATCTTCTTATTCTTGATGTTCTTAGTGCCCCTGTTACTACCGTTCCTGGCAAAGGAGCGGGTTGAACTCTAGTAGATGCTCTTCTCATTAAAATTCTATCCTGGAATTTATTTTGATTTTTGCGGGAATGTTTTTAGGTTTTTTTTGCACAGCTCTTCACTC
>JBIKKP010000040.1:0-12682 GCA_044360285.1 Rickettsiales bacterium | reverse complement strand
GGAAAGAGCTGGCTGTTGACGTGGTGATGGAATGCACTGGTGCTTTCACCAAATATGCCGACGCGTCACAACATATTACAGCAGGCGCGAAGAAAGTTTTAATCTCGGCTCCGGCAAAAGAAGATTCGGTAAAAACAATTGTTTTTGGCGTAAATGACGAAGCGCTTCAAAGCTCTGATGACGTAATTTCTGTTGGCTCTTGCACCACGAATTGCTTAGCTCCAATGGCAAAAGCTTTGAATGACGCAGTTGGAATTGAGAAAGGTTTTATGACCACAATTCACGCTTACACCAACGATCAAAATATCGTCGACAACGCGCATAAGGACCTGCGTCGCGCCAGAGCAGCTGCCATGTCAATGATTCCAACTTCAACTGGCGCTGCAAAAGCAATTGGCTTGGTTTTGCCTGAACTTAAAGGAAAACTTGATGGCGGCGCAATCCGCGTGCCAACGGCGAATGTTTCAATGGTTGATTTGAACTTCATCGCCAAGAGAGAAACCACAAAAGAAGAGATCAACGAAGCGATGAAAAAAGCCGCTGAAGGAAAAATGAAAAAAGTTCTGCAATTTGTTGATGAACCTTTAGTATCAATTGACTTCAATCATAGCCCATACAGCTCTTGCTTTGACGCCACGCAAACCAAAGTTTTAGCTGGAACAATGGTGAAAGTTTGCTCTTGGTATGACAACGAATGGGCTTTCTCGCTTAGAATGCTCGATATCGCGCAGCTAATCACAAAGTAGCCACACCACTCGTCATCCTTGAATTGCATAGCAATTCGAGGATCTCAGTAGCCTAGCGCAAGATGAACAAACCAAGATCCTCGGGCGCTACGCGCCCAAGGATGACGTGTTGGGAGCAGCAGCTAATCACAAAGTAGAAAAGCAAAAGAAGTTATGCCGTAGCGTCGCGAGTGCAGCAGGCGCAAAGGCGAAAAATCGGGCTCGTTACTTGAGGGAAATTCAACCACAAGTAGCGAGCTTTTTTTTATCCAAGAATTTTCAAGTAAGCTTTCGATGACTTGCGGATATTCTTCGCTGTAAGGTGGATCAACAAAAACTAAATCAAAAAACTCGTCATTTTTTGGTAATTTTTTTGCATCAAGTCGCAAAATTTTTACCTGATTTTCAACGCCAAGCAGCAGCGAGTTTTTTTGCGCCAGCTCAAGATGAAGCGAATCATTTTCAATTAAAGTTGCTGATTTTGCGCCGCGCGAAAGTGCTTCGAAGGCTACAGAGCCAGAGCCGCAACAGACATCTAAAACATTGGCATCAGTAAGATTGAAATCAATTTCCGCTAAAAATTTCGCCGAATTTAAAATGTTAAATAAAGCTTCGCGATTCTTGTCAGTCGTGGGCCTCAGCGATTTTAGGTGATCAGATTTTACAAGATTTCTTCCGCGAAATTTTCCAGCAACAATTCTCAAGCCGCCCTCGCCTTGTCTGCGTAATAAACTCCAAGCAACTTTACATTCTTAGAAAAAAAGCCAAGCTCTTCTAAAGCTAGAGCCACATGTCTTTGCGCTGGATGACCTTCAATTGAAATAAAAAATTTTGCCTGTTTTGACGAGCCGCCAGGAATATAGCTTTCTAACTTCACCATACTTACGCCATTTGTGGCAAAGCCGCCAAGCGCCTTGTAGAGAGCGCCGGGAATGTTTCGAATTGTAAAAATTAACGCGGTAATTGTTGGCGCAAAATTGAAATCGATCTCAAGTGGCTCTTTAGCAATTGCCACAAAAATTGTCATATTATCGCCAACATCTTGCATATTTTCTTGCAAAATCTGCAAACGATTAATCTTTGTTGCTTCAAGAGAACAGAGGGCTGCGAGCGTTTTATCTTTTGAATCTGCAACAAATTTTGCTGCATTTGCTGTGTTGGAAGATTCGCGCAAAAACACGCCCAAAGCACGCAAATTATTTTGGCACTGCATCAATGCCTGAGGATGAGATAAAACTTCTTTAATGTCTTCAAGCCTTGCACCATCTAGCGCGACAAGATTGTGAGTAATTGGAAAAAAATGCTCTGCAACAATTGATACTTCACGTTCTTGCAATAAATTGTGAATTTCTGAAACACGTCCAGCATAAGAATTTTCAAGCGGAATCAGTCCCAGAGAGACTTCACCACTTTCAACGGCGTTAAAAATATCGAAAAAAGTTGGAAAAGCCCTGGCTTCAAAATCAGGGTAAAACTTGCTGCAAGCCAGATTAGAGTTGGCGCCGTGACTGCCTTGAAAAGCGATAATTTTTTTGGACATGTTGAGATTTGACATTGATTAATGCATTTTGGATAGTTCGACACCAATCCAGCAAAATCAACATTTTAGCCCATAAAAATGACAAAAAAATGGACTCCAAACTCTTGGAGAAATCTTCCAATAAAACAGCAGCCAACTTACCAGAATCAGGATCTGCTGCGCAAAGTTGAAAATGATTTGGCGAATTTTCCGCCACTCGTTTCGATTGACGAAATCGAAAAATTGAAGGCTGAACTTGCCTTGGTTGCAAATGGCGAAGCCTTCTTGCTGCAGGGTGGAGACTGTGCTGAAAGCTTTAACGAATTTTCTCACGACAACCTAAAAAGTTTTTTCCGCACGATCATGCAAATGACGATTGCTTTGATGTATGGCCTTGAAAAGCCGATCGTCAAAGTTGGACGCATTGCCGGTCAATATGCAAAACCACGTTCTCAAGATGACGAAACAATTGGCGGAGTCACTCTTCCAGCCTATCGCGGCGACATTATCAACTCAATTGAGTTTGAAAAAAACGCGCGAGTTTCTGATCCAAAACGTTTGATTGAATCTTATTTTTATTCTGCGGCATCGCTGAATTACCTACGCTCTCTTGCTTTGGGCGGTTATGGCAATTTGCAAAAAGTTAACCAGTGGAATGAGGAATTTGCTCACAGCCTTAAAAGCAAAAAGAGTACGGAAGAAGTAATCTCTAAGATTAATGAGATTTTGAAATTTATGAAAGCTTGTGGGCTTGATTCAAAAAGTCTTCCGCAGCTTACAACAGCAAGCTTTTTCACTTCACACGAAGCTTTGTTGTTGAATTACGAACAAGCTTTCGTGCGCCAAAACAGCGACAGCGGCAAGTTTTACAATCTCAATTCGCACATGTTGTGGATTGGAGATCGAACCCGCGATCCAGGCGGCGCGCATGTTGAGTTTATGCGTGGAATTTCTAATCCAATTGCTTTCAAAGTTGGGCCGTCAATTTCAAAAGATGATTTATTGCAGCTTTTGGAAATTTTAAATCCGCGCAACGAAGCCGGCCGCATCACGCTGATTTCGCGCATGGGCAAAGATAAAGTCGGCGAATTTTTGCCGCCTTTAGTTGAAGCAGTAAAAGCTGCTGGACAAAAAGTTGTTTGGTCTTGCGACCCAATGCATGGCAATACCATCAAGTCATCAAACGGCTATAAAACACGGAAATTTGATGATATTTTGAGCGAAATAAAATCTTTCTTTGCCATTCACAAAGCCTGTGGAACATACGCCGGCGGGGTTCATTTTGAAATGACTGGTCAAGACGTCACCGAATGTTTGGGCGGCAATCAACAAATTTCTGAGATCAATCTTTCTGATCGCTACCACACTCACTGCGACCCTCGCCTCAACTCATCGCAAAGCGTTGAGCTTGCTTTTATGATCGCTAAAGACCTTGTCAAATAAATGAAAAAACACGGAATCATTGCCATTGTTGGCGCGCCAAACGCCGGAAAGTCGACACTTACCAACGCAATTTTAGGCCAAAAACTTTCCATCGTTTCGCCAAAGGTTCAAACCACGCGCAACTCGATTAAAGCAATTGCCATTGAAGACGAAACGCAATTGGTGCTAATTGACACGCCGGGAATTTTTATTCCGCGCGAAGATAAAATTTTAGAACGCGTCATCGTCAAAGCCGCATGGCAAGCGCTTAGAGAAGCCAGTCATATTTGTTTTGTTATCGATGCTGCCGTTGGTTTGAATCAGGAAAATTCGCGTATTCTTACTGACCTAAAAAAAGAAAATCTGCCGCTTACAATCGCCATCAATAAAATCGATTTAGTCAAAAAATCTAAACTGTTGGAAATCTTTGCCAGCCTTGTTGATCTTGGTTTAGAAGATATTATTCCAATTTCTGCCGTAACTCTTGATGGCGTTGTTGGATTAAAAAAATTCCTCTGTGCAAAATGCGTAAATCCAGAGTGGATTTACGCTGAAGATCAAATCACCGATGCGCCGATGCGTTTTATTGCATCGGAAATTACGCGCGAAAAATTATTCCTAAAACTTAATCAAGAATTGCCCTACAGCCTGACGGTTAAAACCGATTCCTATGAAGTTTTGAATAATGGGCAAATCAAAATTCATCAAACAATTTACGTTTTAAAAGAGAGTCAAAAGACTATCATTCTAGGCAAAAACGGCTCAATGATTAAAGAAATCAGCCAAGAAGCGCGCAAAGATTTTGAAGAAATTGCCGGCGTCAAAACGCATCTTTTTTTATTCATCAAAGTTAAACAAAACTGGATGAATGACTCAGAAAGTTATGAAATTTTAGGTGTAGAAAAATTACCAAATCAAAAAAAATGAGCTCAACAATCAACCAAGAAGAAGTCGAAAAATTTTCACGCATCGCTGATGAATGGTGGGACGAAACTGGAAAATTCAAGCCTCTGCACAAGTTTAACCCAGTTCGCATTTCTTATCTTCGTCGCAAAATCGTTGAGCATTTTTCGCTGAACGAAAAATCTCTCACACCGCTTTCTTCACTAAAAGTTTTAGATATTGGTTGCGGCGGTGGACTTGTTTGCGAGCCATTTGCGCGCATGGGAGCTGATGTGACTGCAATTGACGCTTCTGAGAAAAATATCGCTGTTGCAAAAATTCACGCACAAAAATCTGACTTAAAAATTGATTACCAAACTGGCAGCGCAGAAGAATTGGCGGCTAATCAAAAGAAATATGATGTGGTTCTGGCCCTAGAAATCATTGAGCACGTCGATAATGTGGAAAATTTTGTAAAGAGCTGCGCTGCTTTAGTTAAGCCAGGTGGATTGCTGTTTATTGCAACAATTAATCGAAATTTGAAGTCACTGACTCTGGCAAAAATTGCTGTGGAATATGTTTTGCGCTGGCTTCCATCTGGAACCCATGATTGGAAAAAGTTTTTAAAACCATCTGAAATAAATACTTACGCCACTTCTTGCGGCTTGACTTTGCGAGAATTACGCGGCTTTGAATTTAATGTGCTGCAATGGGAGTGGAAAGAGAGCGAGAATTTAGATGTTAATTATATCGCTGTTTTTGAGCGATAAAATCTTTGAGCTCAGTTGGCATTTTACGCAATGTAAAGAACCTGTGCTAGAATGATTTTTAGAACACATCTAAAACACATTGGGTTTCTTAAGAAAGCGCGTAAGTGTTAAAATTTATAGTTATAGCTTGCCACAAAGCCAATCAGCGAACCGGTTTTATTATCTTCTTTGATTGCTGCACGACTGATATCGACAGTAAAATTATCAGTAAATTTATAGCCGATTGCCAACTGAAATTGCTTATCAGAGATGTCACCAATCGCTGTTCCTGGTTGCTTAATGTTACGAGTTAAAAAAGAGCCACTGGCCGTCCAACCGCTGTAGCGGCCAATTAAGGCGATGGTTGAGTAATATGCGTCGCGTTCAAATTGACCGCCGAAATTATTAATTTTTACAAGTTCAACAAAGGGGATTAAGGCGCTTTGACCACTCATTTCATAGAGATATTCCGAACCAAAAACATAACCGGTTTCTCTTTTTCGATTATTAAGCTTTGCAACAGTCAAAGAGCGATATCCCGCGTTGTAAAACCAGTTTCTAATACCCATAAAATTTTCACCTTCCATCGATACTGAATATGAAGATGGAGTGCTGCTTGAACCAGCAAGGCCATCATTTCTGCTTAAGCGTCGACGACTATTCAATGCGCTTGAGCTTAGTCCAGTAGTGTCGTTCATGAAAGAATTAAAACTGATCTTACTGTTCTCAAGTAAACCAGAAACTGATGCACCGATCTTTTCGCGTAAATTGTAATCTTCGGTAAATTGCGAAGCGAAAACGCCAATTCGTTTTTCTTTGCGATGCGCCGTACCAAAAGTTGGATCATATTTTCCGATCAAAAACTGGAAATCCTCATTCTCAAAATTCGCCTTTAATTCCTCGATGATAAGACCGTTATTTGAAATGGCGAAACCACGATCTTTCTGTAAGAAAGTTCTATATCTTTCTGGGTTAGCTGGGTCGCGTGTTGTCAAAACGTTATTTGGTTGAAAACGCCACTCTGTTTTAACTGACCAATTTTTGCTAAAGTTAAGCGACATTTTTGGCTCAATGTAAAGAAAACCATTATTTGCCGGCACGCCCTTTTTTTCCGTTGATAATACGCGATCGGCCTGAATTTGGAATAAGGCTTCGCCAGAAATGTTGGGAAATTGTTTAGCAGTTCTTGCAAAAACTTGTGCAGGAAAAATCAAAAAAAGCGCAAAAAAATGCAGCGATATTTTTTTCATAATAATTGGTTTTAGCCTTTATTTAAGCAGTTTGAAGAGGGGCCTTAGGAAGTATAATCGTGACAGATGTTCCAACATCAACTTCGCTTTCGATTAAAACATTGCCACCATGTAATTCAACGAAATGTTTGGTCAGATAAATTCCAATTCCAGTGCCTGCTACAGCAAGTGTATTTTTCGCACGAAAGAATTTTTTTCCAACATCAGCGATATCTTCTTTTGGAATTCCCATACCTTGGTCAATAACGCGTACTGCTATTTTTTTGTCGTTGGATTTTGCCAAAATTTTTACCACCGTACCATTTTTCGAGTATTTAATCGCGTTTGAAATTACGTTGGTAAAAGAGTGATCAAGCAGCTTAGGATCGCCAAGGAAACTAGTTGGTAAATCATCAATTTTTGTGACAATTTCTATGCTTTTATTCGCCGCCAAATTCGAATTTCTTTCAACAATATCAGAAACAAATTTACGCATATCAAAATTTACCAAATCTGGCTTGATGATACCTCCGTCATTTTCCATTTTTGCCAAATTCAACGTACTCATAATCAAGCCGTTCATGCGCTGAATCGCTGATTTTATTTTGTCTAAAGATTTGTCGATTGTTTCATCGCTGATTTGATGCGCTCTGATCTTGCGCGACAACACTTCTCTGGTTCCATCAATAATTTGCAGCGGAGTTTTGAATTCATGCGAAACAAGCGCCACAAACTCATTTTGCATACGACGCATTTCTTGCTCATGCTCAAGAGTTTCTTTGAGTTGCGTCGTTTTTTCAATCAATGCATGGTTCGTCACCATTACACGCTCAATTGACGAAGAGCGGTCAAGCGCAATTGAAAATTGTTCAGCAACAGTTTCGATTAACTCAATTTCATCGCTTAACCAAGAACGTTTACTTGATTGATGAAGATAGATTCCGCCATTTACCTTCGAGTTGAAGGATGTAGTAATAGCAACCTGCGAGATGATAGAAAATTTTTCACAAATTGGTAAAATTTTTGCAAAATTCCAATCCTCTAAAACATTTTCAACAATCGAAGTTGAGGTTTTTCTCGCCTTATCGCCAAACTTTTGAAAGAAGTGATTTTGAAAATTTAGATAGTCGGTGAGAGTTTGCTTGCAAACGTCTGGACCCAGCATTGGAGAGGCATTGCTGTCGCAGTGCTCAACAACAAAACTAGTTCCGCTATTTTTGTAATCGTGAATCAGGCAGCGATCAACGCGCAAATGTCGACATAAGATATTGGCGATATTTTGAGCAATTTCGCGAATTTCTAAATCAGAAATAATCAGTCCGCCAATCTCGCGCAGCAAGCGTTCACTGGCCAGTGTTCGTTCTAGATTTTTTAGCAACATCGAGCTGGCTTTTTTATCACCGCTTTTGAGGTAAGATGGAGTTTGATCTTCAACTTTTTCAAAAGTGAAAATACCGTGGCGCCCTATTCCATCTGAGCTGGGACGAGGTATGAAAGAAATTTTAAAACGCGTTCTTTGAAATTCTTCTTTGTGATCGAGAATAGAAATCACCACAAAAGATTCGTGAAAATCTTTTACCGACTTCACCAGGCGGACGTACTCAATCTGGTCTTCCGACGAATAATCGAGATCCAAATCTTCAAATAAAAAATCGTAACTTTTTCCAATTAAATTAAACTCTTTGATGCCGAAATTTTCATAAAAACCTTGGTTAGCAAAAACGATAGAAAAGTAATTTGGATTATTTTCCCTAGCCTCGCAAACAATTGCCGCCCTAGGTTCCGATTCAATTAGTTTTTTCAGCTCTTCAAAATGCTCTTCACTAGGAATTTTAAATTGAATCTCTGGCAGCGAATTAACTTCAGCTGTAATTTCTTTAACGATTTCTTCCGACTCCATATTTTATTTTTTTATTCGATAAGTTTTGGGTGAGAAGTTTGACTTCAGGCTACACAAATCAAGATTTTTTCAAAACTATTAGGTAAGAAAATTTTAAGCTGTTTCAGGTACAATTCTCTTTAAGACTCTTACTTGCACACAAAAAAATCTGAAAATAAAAACCATAAAAATTCCCAATTTCAATTCACAAAAATGAGTCGCAAAAAACATCAAAGGAACAGCCTGATTGTTGCTTTTGCGATGTTTTTTTTGTCGGCATTTTTTTGCCAAACAATCTCTGCTCAAGAATCAAAAAATTCTGTTCAAGAAATCAATTTCACCAAAGATGGTTCGCTCAAAATCTCTTTGAGCAAAAAAACTGATTTTAAAATTTTCGCTCTCGAAAACCCCAATCGTCTTGTTGTTGATATTGCCAACTGCGCTTTAGAAAAACCAGCGACGACCTTTTCTTTTCCATCTTTTGTAAAATCATTTCGCACCAAGTCTGACGGCGATTCGCTGAGAATTGTTTTTGACTTAGAGAATAAAATCTCTGTTAAAAAAACTAAGTTCGAGCGCTCAAAAGATGAAAATAAAGGTAATATCACCGCAGAAATCTCTGGATTAAAAAATAATGAAGTAAGTGACAAAAATTCTTCAAAAGCAGATCAAGATTTTATTCTCTCAAAAGTTGCGCAATTCGACGTTGAAACCAGAAAAATCGATAATCCAGATGGAACTTCGAAGTTTGTTATCAAAAAAATTCCTAGACCCGATAATGATATTTTAGCCGCACAAAATTCCGGCAAAAAATCATCAAGAATGCTAACAATCGTTATTGACGCTGGTCATGGCGGCAAAGATCCAGGAACGATTGGAACCTTCGCTCGCACAAAAGAAAAAAACCTCACGCTTTCTTACGCAAAAGAACTGGGGAAACATTTACTTAAAACCGGCCGCTATCGCGTTTTTCTGACTCGCGTTGACGATACTTTCATTCCGTTGCGCCAACGCGTTGAAATTGCTCGCAAGAAAAAAGCTGATCTTTTTGTTTCAATTCACGCCAACGCCGCTGCAAACAGCGAAGCGCAAGGCTTTTCAATCTATACACTTTCTGAAACATCTTCCGACAAGCAGGCAGAATTACTTGCGCAAAAAGAAAATCGTGCCGACATAATAAACGGTGTCAACTTCTCTGGAGCCAGTGAAGACATAGTCAAAACTCTCATTGATTTATCGCAACGCGAAAGCAAAAACAGCTCGTCACGATTTGCAGCAAGCGCCGTGAATTCGATGAAAAACTCTCAAATAAATATCTTACAAAACACGCATCGTTTCGCTGGATTCGCTGTGTTAACTGCACCAGATATGGCTTCGGTTTTAATTGAACTTGGCTATCTATCTAACAAGCATGAGGAAGATTTACTCAACAGCCTGCCCTATAAACGCAAAGTCGCTATTGGCCTGACCAAAGCCATCGACAATTACTTCTCAAAAACATGACAAGAAAAGCTATTCAAACTATCGCCGCGGCCTTGATTTTTCTGATTCTAATCTGCATCGCCTTTGGATTTTTTATCTTCAAAAAATATAGCGAAAACCTGCCAAACTATGAGCAGCTGAAAAATTATACCCCAATGATCACCACGCGGCTCTATGCCGCAGACGGTTCACTGATCAGTGAATTTTCGAAAGAAAAACGTATTTTTGTTCCAATCGACACCATTCCAAAAAATCTCATCAACGCCTTCCTTGCCGCTGAAGACGCTAATTTCTACAAACATTCTGGCATTGATCCTTTAGCAATTTTTCGCACCTCAATTCAAAATTTCTTTTCCGTGCTGAAAGGCGATCCAGGAATGGGCGGTGCGTCAACAATTACCCAACAAGTTGTAAAAAATTTATTGCTGACTCGCGAAAGAACTTTGCAGCGTAAGCTTAAAGAGGCGATTTTAGCTTTCCGCATGTCACAAGTTTTTTCTAAAGAACATGTGCTCGAACTTTATTTAAACCAAATTTACCTAGGCTCTGGCGCCTATGGCGTTGCAGCTGCAGCGCAAGTTTACTTCGATAAATCAATTGACGATTTAACCATCGAAGAAGATGCGCTACTGGCAACTTTGCCAAAAGCGCCGTCAAAACTTGATCCACGCAAAAATCTTGAGAAAGCGAAATTCCGTCGCGATTGGGTAATTGAGCGAATGATTGATGAAGGTTTTATCACCCAAAAAGAAGGTGAAGATGCAATGCAAAAACCAATCGAGCTTAAAACCAAAGATGATGAAGATGTTATCAAAGCCAGCTTCTTTTCTGACTCGGTTAAAAAAGAACTAACTGAACTTTATGGCTCAGACGAAGTCTTTGAAAACGGTATCGTTGTAAGCACCGCACTTGATCCTCGCCTGCAAAGTGCTGGTGTAAAGGCTTTTGAAGCGGGCATTGAAGAATATGACCAAAAGCACGGCTATCGCGGTGCGCTTGGCAAAATTGATGCTTCGGGAAAATGGCAAGAAGAGTTACAAAAATTCGATGTAAAAAAACTTTACAAAGATTCGTGGAAGCGCGCTGTTGTGCTTTCGCTCTCGCCAACAATTGCCACAATTGGTGTTGAGAATGGCATTATTGGCATGATCGATTTTGCTTCACTAAAATGGGCACAAAAATATCTAAGCACCGATGCCAGGGGCGGCGCGCCAAAAAAGATTTCCGACGTTTTGAATGTTGGTGATGTGATCCTTGTGGAAAAAACCGGCAAAGCCGAAACCTACATTTTACGCCAAGTTCCCGAAGTTAATGGCGGCTTCGTTGCAATTGATCCACATACCGGACGTGTTTTAGCAATGAGCGGCGGATATGTCGATGCGCCAAATCAATTTAACCGCGCCATTCAAGCCATGCGCCAGCCGGGTTCGACGATGAAAACTTTTGGCTATATCGCCGCGCTAGAAAACGGCATGACGCCAGGAACTGTGATTATGGATGAAGAAATTTCTCTCAATCAAGGCATTGGTCTTCCACCATACAAACCAAGCAATTATTCCGGAGAATTTTATGGCCCAACCACTTTGCGTTCAGGTCTAGAGCAGTCGCGCAACGTTACAACAGTTCGTATGGCAAACCAAGTTGGCTTAGACAAAGTTGCGGAAGTGGTAAAAAGATTTGGCGTAAACGACCATCCACAAGAAATTTTTTCTCTCGTTTTAGGATCAACTGAAACCAGCGTAATGCGTATGGCAACGGCTTATGCGATGATGGTAAATGGCGGCAAAAAAATCACGCCAGTGATGATTGAAAAAATCCAAGATCGCGACGGAAAAACCATCTATCGTCGCGACAAAAGAGAGTGCCCAAGCTGCGTTATTCAAGACTTAAGTGCCTATGAAGGTCGCGACGTTAATGAATTAGCAATGCCAAATCTTGATGAAACCAGAGAGCAAGTGACTGATTCTGCCACCGCCTACCAAATTACTTCAATGCTGCAAGGCGTTATAGATCGCGGCACGGCAGCGCGCGCTAAATCAATTGGCAAAATTATTGGTGGTAAAACTGGTACAACCAACAACTCTTACGACTCGTGGTTCGTTGGCTTCTCGCCAGATTTAGTCATGGCTGTTTATGTTGGTTTTGACACACCAAGATCACTGGGACGCGAGGAAACTGGCGCTTCCGTGGCACTTCCGGTTTTTGTTAACTTTATGAAAGATGCGCTGGCCAATAAACCTTCAACGCCTTTCCGCGTGCCAAATACTGTAAAATTTGTAAAAATTGATCGAACTTCTGGCGGCTTTCCAACGCCAAAAACTCCGAAAGAAAATATCTTCTTTGAAGCCTTTAAACTTGAAGATTCAATCGAAGAAATGACCGGCGAAACCTCTGGCCTTAACAGCTCTGGTGGTTTTGAAGGAAATAATGAATTCAAAAGCAATACTTCGGAGGATGAAGATCCTACCGGGATTTACTAACCGCATGCTTCGACAAGCTCAGCATGACTACTTCAGAATATGCGTAGTCTCTCAACTGAGATCTGTCGAACTATGACGACACACTCAAACTTACTTCACTAAAATGATCAAAATCTCTCCCTCAATTCTCTCCGCAGATTTCTCAAAACTTGGCGAAGAAATTCGCGCAATTGATGCTGCCGGGGCTGATTATATCCATATCGACGTCATGGATGGATCCTTCGTGCCAAACATCACCATCGGCAACGAAGTGGTAAAAAATTTACGCAAAAATTCTGCCCTGCCTTTCGATGTGCATTTGATGATTAACAATCC